>JAGQQT010000664.1 GCA_020426065.1 Planctomycetaceae bacterium
AGTTGATCTGGGTGGAACATCCATCAAGCTGGCCATTTCTGACCAGGATGGCCAGCTGCTGTTGACTCGTACTATTCCAACAGAATCACATCGTGGGCCAGAGGAAGTCATCAAACGTACTGGTCAATGTATCCGGGACATGCTGATTGAATGTGACGAAACAGGTTCTGTGCTGGCTGGCCTCGGAATGGGCGTTCCAGGCCTGGTTGACATATCGAAGGGGATCACAAAATTTCTGCCGAATCTGCCCACTCAGTGGCGAGAAATTCCCGTTGCAGAAATGCTGCAAACTCAACTCCGTGTTCCAGTCCGCCTGATGAATGATGTTCGCACTGCGACACTCGGCGAACTGATGTATGGTCTTGGGAAAAATGATCCGCATATCACAATGGCATTTTTCTCCATCGGCACGGGAATTGGTGGAGGACTGGTGCTGGATGGAAAACTCCGGCTCGGTCCACTCGGAGCTGCCGGAGAATTCGGTCACCAGACAGTCCTGCCTGATGGTCCTCGTTGTGGTTGCGGCAACCGTGGCTGTCTTGAGGCAATCGCCAGTGGAACTGCCATCGCCGCTGCCGGTGTAAGGCTGATGCAGAGTGGTCTGGCCCCGGCCTTGCATTCGCTGGTTGAAGGGAGAGTCGAACGAGTTTCGACGAAACAGATGGTGGCTGTCGCCGATCAGGATCCCTATATCAGAGAAGCGTTACAGGATGCGGCTCATCTGATTGGCATTGCAGCAGCCAACATCGTTACGATTCTGCATCCAGATCTGATTGTGCTGGGAGGTGGTGTCGCGGGAATCGGGACATTACTGACCGAAACAGTTCGACAGGTCATTGCCAATAGAGTGGGGATGTTTCCAACGGACAATGTCCGCGTAGAACAATCGCTACTGGGTGAACAGGCCGGGCTGAGAGGTGCAATTGCCCTGGCAGCTGAAATCACCTCCGCCTGAGCATTTGATAAACGACTGATAAAGCCTCTTCCTGAATGGAAATTTTCATGAAATACACCTACGAAGAACTGGCAAAAATGATCGACCACTCCCTGCTGCATCCCACAATGACGGATGCTGAGCTGGAGGCTGGGTGTCAACTCGCAGCACAGTATGATGTGGCTTCCGTCTGTATTAAACCTTACTTCGTTAAACAGGCAGTGAAGCTGCTGCGAGGGACCGACGTCAAGGTTGGTGCCGTCATCGGTTTTCCGCACGGGAATTCCTGCACGGAATCGAAGCGCTATGAAACGGAACTGGCCTGCCGGGATGGAGCCGAGGAGATTGATATGGTCATCAATATTGGCAAGGCACTTGGCGGCCAATGGGATTACGTCGAACAGGACGTCAAAGCGGTTTGCGATGAGGCTCATCAGCATGGTGCGAAAGTCAAAGTGATCTTTGAGAACGACTATCTCACATCGGGTGGTGCCGGACTGTCCAGCGATGACTTCAAACGCAAACTCTGCGAGATCTGTGAACGAGCGGGAGCGGACTGGGTCAAGACTTCAACGGGTTATGGTTTTGTCAAACAGGCCAATGGCACCTATTCCTATCAGGGTGCAACCGAACACGATCTGAAGCTGATGCGTGAGAGTTGCAGCGAGCGGGTTCAGGTCAAGGCGGCCGGTGGAGTGCGAAACCTTGATGGACTGATCCAGGTTCGAGACCTGGGTGCATCCCGCCTAGGTGCTTCTGCGACCTCCGCCATACTGGATGAATATCGGCAAAGAGCAGCAGACAGTGGTTCGACAGGTGCCTCTACAAAGAATCAACTTGGCCAGGGTGGCTATTGATCGACAGACAACTTCCTGCCCGGATCAATAAGTTCTAGTGATTAAACGTGAACTCCGTGGAGTTCATCAATCCCCAGAAGATGTCTTCGTATGGAGTGGTGACCTGACTTTGTTCGCCTACAAGTTGCAGCAGGCCGGTCAGTTCCTCCCGGGTTGGTTTACGCGACAGGGCTTTGATATACAGTTCGGTAATGACTTCCTCTGCCGATCCCCGAGATTCAACCATTTGCTTCAATTCCCCGTTGGCTTTCAGGCGGGGTTGCAGCGTATCACCAACAGACAGATGCAGTGTCTGGGAAAGTGTTGGTTCCTTTTTGGTTTCACAGGCACAAATTGTTCCTCGGCTCGCTCGACCAAATGTCTCGAAAAACGAGTCTCCAAATGTGGGGCGGTTGGTATCTCCAGCGACGCGGGGATAGAAGTCAATCGCTCTGGTTCCCTCAGGAAAGCCAGAAAAACCGCGCGGCACACCGGTCGCCATTACAACCGAATCCATCAGGACATCTGCCCGCAGGCGACGGAGTCTGGCATGGGAAAACTGCCGGGTATCGCGAGCGTTGGAGGAATTGGGAAC
>JAGQQT010000665.1 GCA_020426065.1 Planctomycetaceae bacterium
CAATCCGATAGAAGCGGGCGAGTCGACTGTTCAGATAGGTATGGTCCGCATCAATCATCTCAGAAACGCTACGGTTCTCGTGCAGCATTTCCTGCAGGAACGCCACGGTCTCTTCCACCATCGACTGCTGAACCACCACATCAAAACCAGGATACAATCGGGAATCCGGCTCAGTGAAATCAATCAGTTTCAGGTCGAGCCATTCATTGGCCAGCTGACGGACAAAATCCCTGGCCCGCGGCTGATCCAGCATCCGGTTCAACTCTGCCTTCAGTGTGGCAGGTTGATGCAGTTTTCCGGCAGCCGCCTGTGCCAGCAGCGCTTCATCCGGGATGGAGTTCCAGAGGAAATAACTCAGGCGGGTGGCAATTTCATAATCATCCAGTTGCCCTGGCTTTTCATTGAAATACAGAAAGCGGGGCGAACAGAGCAACGCTCGATAGCCAATCCGAACTGCCTGCAGCAGGTTGTTGTCTTCGGCATAACTGGCCTGGGCCATTTCCAGAAACGGTTTGACTTCCTCATCCGTGACCGGACGGCGGAAAGCCCGTTCGGCAAAGCGGGTCATCAGGCGGGCCAGATCTTCCTGCGGCTGATCGGAAAGCAGCGTGAAGGATTTGGTTTCCTTATCCCAGCGAATTGAAAGGTCATCAATCAGCAGCTGGCGGGTCTGCTTGCGGGTGGTGAGCGGAAAGATGGGGGTCATCTCGATCGATTCGATCGCCACGCCCGGAACATTCTGAGGCTCCCCTTCTCCGGTTCCTACCTGGCCGCCATCAAAACGAGCCCGCTTGAGTGTGTCATCTCCCGGACGGATCTCGAGCATCTTCCCTTTATCGAGCCATGTTTCGTAAGTCCACTCCTGCACCTCCGGAGTCGCTTCAAAAGCTCCCACCCAGTTCTGAATGGGAGAACCGGATACATGATGGCCAGTTCGAACCGTGCACCAGACTCCCGAATTCTCTGGCTGCTTCAGACTTTTGGCTCGTACCACAAATCGATACCAGCCATCTTCAGGAGCGGTCGTTGCCGGAATACGTCCATAAAAGACCAGCCCGGAGCACCAGGTCACCGCAAAGTTGTCAATCAGCTCCGGCTCGCGGCAGCGGCGTTTCGGGTTGGAGCGTGAGAGCGTCTCCGCATCCAGCAGCCGGCTTTCCAGTTTCGGATCCCGTAACGCTTTCTCAAAGGCACTGTCCAGCGCCAGATCGACCACATAGAGGTGTCGCTCCAGTTGAAAGTGGGACATCGCCTGGGCACCGGCCACCGTTGAAAACCATTTCGACTGCGTTTCTTCCGGAAAATGAACCTGCAGGGGAACTTCAATCCCCAGCAGATCCTGCAGACTCCGCTCCAGCTGATAGTTGCTGAGCCGTCGTCCCCGGACCCGTCCGTATTCTGCAAACTCTTTTTCCCGCCGCTCGCTCAACCAGCCGGAAATTTCTTTTACAAAGACCTGACGATCACCCTCAGAAACGTTTGAGGAATCGGCGGGAGGCATTTCCCCGGCAGCGACGCGATCCAGCACCTGAACCCAGCGGTCATAATTGCCCGGCACTTCCATTGAACCATTCAGGTCACTGAGACGAAACCCCGCCTCCGCTTCCTTGCCAGTATGGCAATCCCCACACTGAGCCTTGAAGAATTCGTGCTGCGGCAACACGAACACATCATCCGCCCGCACCGGGAAACTCATCATTCCCGTAACGAGGCTGGCAAATGCAGTCAGCAGAATTTGAGCAGGAAAGGGATTGATACGCATAACATCACATCCGGCGGAAATCAGCATCCGAGGACATCCAGAGGATGAATGTCCAAAATCACCAATTCCCAGAAGGCAGGTCAAAATCAGGAGGGAAGCTGGAACGAGGCATTCCAACACATCAATTATACCTGATTAAATCCCCTCCAGCAAGAACCGACTCGCCAGAATCCTGCGACAGATTCGCACAGTTCTTGACACATTCCTCGGACTGGAAAAGGATTCAAAAAATGAGCGGCAAGGCGTTAAGGAAGTGATCCACCCAGCGAACAGAATCCTGGCTGGCAGATGCCCCCGAGTAACCTCTGCCTGAATAGACAGCCTGTTATTGACACATCACGTCGATCGGCCCACTATGGGGTGTGTAAGACAGTAAGTTCATTGCCTTTACGCAGAGGACCATTTCTGTCTTCCGATTCGTTTTTTGGTTCAGAACGACGAACGTGGCAACCCGTGAATGACTATTTCCACGAATCTGTACCGGATGGATTATCTAACGCGATCTGCGAATTCGACAGCAATATAGAATGTTCTAATCAAGAGAGTTATGAACTGCTTGTTGAAGTGTTTGGTTCAGCCGTTTGTGGCG
>JAGQQT010000666.1 GCA_020426065.1 Planctomycetaceae bacterium
CATTCATGAATCCGACTTCATTCTGCCAGAGACGAATCTCAGCAGATGAGAATCCCCAGAGAATTGAGAATCCCCGATGCCTACTCAGAATGGACCTGATGGCGGAAGATTAAAGTTACCCGTTGACGGTACTTTCAGGATTTGAAGCGGGCCGGCTCACTGATCAATTGAAATATTTAGTGACATTAGCAATCTTGAGTATGTCGATACTTCTTGCAACAGTGAGAGCTGGTAGGGAATGCCCTCAATCCGAATGCTGAAAATAATTGATGTGCAATGCGTGAGAGCTGTGTTGCGTTAATGTGGTCACTGACGGCAACTACACGTTACAACAGAGTTTTCCTGGCTACAACCAATGAGCCCTGAGGGAGGCCGGAGTGAAAGTCTTCGTTAGTGCAACGTCTTCCGACCTGCGTGATGCTCGCAAACTCGCAAATCGTGTGCTGCTCACACACGATATTCAGCCGGTTGACCAGGAACATTTCGCAGCCGATGAACGATCTCTGAGCGACTACCTGGAAGCATCCGTGGGGCGGAGTGATGCCGTCGTCTGTCTGGTCGGTAATGTGTTTGGAGCTGCTCCAGGCGATGAACCAGATCGGTCGTATACGCAACTGGAGTACGACTTCGCCCGTCTGCATAATAAGCCTGTGTTCGTCTTCATGACGTCAGAATCCTTTTCAGCACCCGGGATCAACCAGACAGACGAATCCCGGCTTCGACAATTAGAGCACCGCACCAGGCTTCTGGATCAACATAAATGTGAGATCTTCGATGACCTGCATCAGCTGGAACTAGCGTTACTACATGCGTTGCCCCGACTAAGATCCCAATGCGGTGATCGTCCGTTTTTGTATCGGAAGCCCCCTGTGCCACCTGACGTTTTTATTGGAAGAGCGGAAGAATGTGGGCAACTGAAAAATGCATTGAACAGGAATCATCCCAGCGCGATTGCCGTTGTCGGAATCGCAGGTCAAGGAAAAACAACGCTGGTTCAACAAGTACTGAGAGAAAGATTGGAACAGACTCATGAATCTGGGTTCTGGTGCACAGCACATGAAACAGAATTCACTTTTGATGCCTTTCTGGATGAGGTATTGCAGTACCTGACGGATGGTCAGTTTGACAAACTGAAAATGAAGGAAATGCGAACTCGCACGACTGAACTCCTTAAACACCTCCAGCAGAAGCCTTCAATCATTGTGTTGGACAGCTTTGAACAATGGCTCAAAAAGCCGGTACAGTCGACAGAACGAGAGGCACTCAAAGAATCCCGCCGCGCGACATTCCAGGAATTAGACGAGTTCGTCTCAGGGGCAAGCGGACTGAATTCTGGCAGTCACCTTCTGTTGATCACTCGGGTGGTTCCTGCTGCACTGGATCATGTTGAACTTTCAACAATTCCGGTTAGGAATGTTGCAGAGCGCAATATCGGAATGGAGGGATTGACGCCGGCGGCTTCAGTAGAGCTTATGCGGAATCTGGGTGTGCAGGGAACCGAAGACGAATTATTACAACTTGCAAAGACATTTGCCTTTCATCCATTAGCGATTCGAGTTGTGGCTGGTTATGTGTTCGAAGAGTATGGGGGACTCCTGACAGAGATGGAGTCGCTTTCCGATGCAGATCCCGATAAAGCGTTAGAGTGTTTAGTTGAGCAAGTGCAACTGAATCTCCCTGCCCGTCAAGAATCCGTTCGACTGTTGCAGTGTGTTTCCTGCAGTCTTGAATCACCTTCCGTGCAGACAATCAGTGAGATTCTATCATCCGATACGGAGATAGGCCGCAAGGCAGGTCAGTCTCTGCGTCGCCTCATCGCGGCTCTTTCTGCATATCAGCTTGTTCAATTCGACTCGTGCTCACAAACAATTGTGGTTCACCCTTTGATCAAGAAATATTTTCACGATAGCCTCACATCCGCAGACAAAGCAGAGATTCATCTTCGATATTCGCTTCACTATGAATCCACGGAACTGATTGAAGCCCCTCTCACACTTAACGATATGCGCCCCAAACGTTTAGCACTGGAACATGCAATCCTTTCCCGTGACCCAGAAATCTGCTACCGGATCCTGTTCTCACAGGTCATGCACTCCACTCCACTTGTGGAGTGGTTCTCCCTGCATGGACATCACAGTGAAGGGATCTCGCTGCTGACACGAATTGCCGAGATTGAATCCGTTAACTTGAAATACCGATTTCAGATTCCGGTTTCTGTTTATTGTCTGCAACTTGGACGAACGAAAGAAGCCGTGGCTGTACTCGATCAGGCGATTCATTATCTGGAGATCGTGGCAGAAGGAAATCAGGAATTCACTCTGGAACTGGCTGTCGCACTCATGAATCGCGG
>JAGQQT010000667.1 GCA_020426065.1 Planctomycetaceae bacterium
GAAACCCGGCAACCGGGTAGTCCGACCAGGGCGGATTCAATCCGGGTGCGAATCTGTTCGGAAGACTCCTTGCGTTCATTACGCGGCACAAGCCGTACCCGGAAATAGGCTCGATTCCAACGATCGGAATCGTCCGCGTCCCCTCCAATGAACCCGGCGATGGTCACCAGTTCCGGAGTGTTTTCCATGATTCGGTGCTCAGCTTCGATTGCCTGGGCATTCAGTTGATCCAGATTGATGCCAGGGGCCATGGACATGGTCACCGTAATGCTTCCTTCATCGGTTTTGGGAAGCAGTTCCGCATCAATGAGCGGATAAAGCCCAACGGAGGCACTGGCAATCAGGCAGAGCAGACAGAGCGTGGGGAATGCAAAACGAAGTGTCAGCCGCAACAAAAACGCATATGCCGATTCGAGCCCGTGGATCACGATTCGATTGAACTGATGAAACCAGAATAGCGGATTCCAGTGGAAGCGGGTGGTGGTAGTCGTTCCGGCAGATTGTGTTGAATTGGATCGGAGCCAGTAGGCGGCCATCACGGGAGTGATCGTGAGACTGGCCAGCAGCGAACAACTGAGGGAAAACGAAACCACCCAGGCCAGCTGATTGAGCAGCAGTCCGGTCATTCCCTGAATGAACAACAGCGGAAAGAACACGATTAATGTCGTCAGGGTGCTGGCCGTTATGGCACCGGCCACTTCACTGGTTCCCCGAATAGCCGCATCCCGGGAAGAGCAGCCCTCTTCCCGATAACGGAAAATGGATTCGATCACGACAATTGAATTATCGACCAGCAGACCAATCCCCAGCGCCAGACCACCAAAGGAGATGATATTGAGAGTAAAGCCCTGAAAGTACATCAGCACAAAAGTAGCGATCACCGAAAACGGCATCACGATGGCGATCATTAGAGTACTGGTCAGATTATGCAGAAACAGGATGAGAACTATCGTAGCCAGCCCCATGCCCCAGGCGGCGGATAACTGGATATTGCTGATCGATTCGCGAATGAAATCGGCATTGTCCTGACGAATGGTCACAATCGCATCGGTCAATTCCTGGTTGAGTTCCTCGACCGTCTGGTGGACCTGATCGCTGACCAGAACCGTATTGGCACCAGCCTGCTTGAACACATAAATCATCAACGCCGGCTGACCATTCACGCGTGTCAGTTCGGTTTTTTCCTTCAGCCCATCCACCACTTCTGCCACATCCCTTACACGAACAATCGCATCGGCTTCGTGTGAGATAACGGCGTTTCGCAAATCTTCGAGATTGTTGAATTCTCCCCGGTTTCTGACCAGCACATTCGTGTTCCCCTGACGGACGTCGCCAGCCGGCTGCGTGACGTTTCCTGAACGGATTCCCTCCAGAACCTGATTGACTCCAATCCCCCTGGCCTGCAGGCGACCGCGATCCAGTTCCACATGAATGACCCGCTCCTCGCGGCCTCGTAACGCGACCCGAGCCACACCATCAAGCTGCTCCAGACGGGGCAGAATGACCTGTTCGGCGAGAGTGGTCAGTCTGGCTGCTGAAAGATCGCTCTGCACCCCCATCAGCAGAATGGGAGAATCTGCCGTGTCGTATTTTCTGACATACGGAGCTTCGATGGTTTCTGGCAGAGAGTTGCGGAGCTTGTCGAGTTGTTGCCGGATATCATCCACCGCCGCATCAAGGTTCGTCCCCCAGGTGAAGCGAACACGAACCGTGCTGCTCCCTTCCATGGATTCGCTGGTCAGTTGCTCAACTCCAGTCACGGAGGCGAGTGACTGTTCAATCGGCCGGGTCAGCAAAGTCTCAATTTCTTCCGGACCGGCGCCCGGATAGATGGTCACTACGCTCAGGGTGGGATAGCTGAGATCCGGCATCAGATCCACAGAAAGCCCATTGAGTGAAATGGCCCCCACCAGCAACACCACGCACGACATCATGAGCGTGGTAATGGGCCGGTTGACAGCCACCTGAGTGAGAGAGAATTTCGTCTCAGACATGGCTGTTACTCATCCACGGCCCACAGGGCAGCAACTTCCTGGCCGTCTTCCAGCAAACGGCTGCCCAGACGGACAATTGGAGTGTGAGGCAGAAGCCCGTGGGGAATTTCGACCAGATCAGAAAGAACCAGTCCCGGCTCAACAATTTTTTCCCGCACCACACCAGCCTGTTCATCAAACACAAACACAACTGCATTCCCATTCCGATTGACCACACTGGAAGCCGGGACCGTGACCACATCCTGATCTCGTGGGAATTTCACAAAGGCCCGGGCATGCATACCGGGTTTGAGCCGATAGGTGGTATTTGGCAAATCGATTTCGACTACTGCGGTTCTGGTCTGTTCGGCCAGA
>JAGQQT010000668.1 GCA_020426065.1 Planctomycetaceae bacterium
AATCCGTTCGGTCCCGATTGATACAATTGTTGTCGATGACGTGCTAGAAGTCCGGGCTGGGGATCTGTTTCCCGTGGATGGTGTGGTGCTGAAAGGAAACTCAACTGTTGATGAGTCCATCATGACCGGAGAGTCCCGGGAGATTCCCGTCGGCGTGGATTCTCCGGTGATTGCCGGGACAAAAAATATTTCTGGTCTATTGATCATTCGGGCTCAGCAGGTTGCCCAGCAGACACGGCTGGCGGAAATGATGCGGCTGGTCGAGTCGGGAGTCGCATCCAAAACGCTAATTGTGCAACTGGCCAATGCCATTGGTGGGTACTTTGTGGTTGTGGTCATGCTGCTGGCACTCATTACGCTGGGGATCTGGTGGTCCAGCGGGATTCATCTGGCTGTGAATCATGCGATGGCGTTATTGATTGTGGCCTGTCCTTGTGCTTTGGGGCTGGCGACTCCTTTAACGATTGCGATCGCCCAGGCCCGGGCAGCCCGGAGACAGATTCTGATCAAGTCAGGAGAAGTCTTTGAACGACTGCGTCAGTCGGGCGAAATCTGGATTGATAAAACCGGAACCATCACCGAAGGACGTTTACGTCTGGCCGAATGGCAAGGGTCCGAAAAGTATCTGCCTTGCATTCTGGCCATGGAACGTCAGGCCATTCATCCGATTGCCCTGGCCCTGGTCAATCATTTTGAATCAAGGTTCCAACCGATTGAGGAAGTTATCCTGGAAGAGGTCACCCTCCAGCCCGGAGTCGGCTTGTGGTCACACACATCTGCTGGGGTTCTACATGTTGGTTCGAGTATCTTGCTGGAAACGCAGGCGGAAAGTGCTGCATCTGCTTTGTCGGGAACAATGCGAGAGTATCAGGCGCATGGCTGGTCGATTGTGGTTGCGGTGCTGGATGGGGAACTGGTGGCTGTTTTTGGCTTTACCGATTCCATCCGTTCTGATGCAACCTCTGCGATTTCCACGCTCAATCAGCAGGGCTGGCAACCAGGAATTCTGTCTGGAGATCATCAAAGAGCGGTCGATCTGGTGGCTGAACAGATTGGTATTCCCCCTGAGCGGGCTTGTGGTCAGGTGACGCCGGAAGAGAAACTGGAACGAATTCGACTGGCCACTGAGACATCCTCTGTAATCATGGTTGGCGATGGAGTGAATGACAGCGCTGCTCTTGCGGCTGCATCTGTGGGAATTGCGGTGTGTGGCGGAGCTTCGGCCAGTCTGCAGGCAGCGGATGTTTATCTGAATCGCCCCGGGCTGGCAGAAATTCCTCAACTGATTGCTGGAGTCAGAACAACGGGGCGAGTGATTCGGCTCAACTTTGGGATCTCGCTGGTTTATAATGCCCTGGCGGCAGGACTGGCGATTGCCGGGCAGATTAATCCTGTGATTGCCGCGATCCTGATGCCGGTCAGTTCGTTAACGGTACTTTCGGTCGCGTTTTTCAATCCTGCATTTGGCAAATCCGATTCATGAGTGTGCTTTATCTCGCCCTGCCCGTCGCCTTGCTGATTGCTCTGGGAGCAGTGGCGGCATTTATCTGGTCTGTGCGGGATGGCCAGCTGGATGATCTTGAGACCCCTGCTCTGCGGATTTTGCGTGACGATGCCACTGATGAACCTCGCCCGAAACAGGACACTCCGGACAGCTCCGCCGACTCCATCTGACTCTGCTGAGTCAGCCTTCAGGTTCGCGTTTCGGCAGGCATGCTGTTAAGCTCAAGACCTGCATCTGTGGTCTTTTATTCTGACGAGATGAACGACGGGAGAGTACGAAATGCCTGCTCAGTTATTGTCCGTTGTGTTGACTCTGCTCCTGGTGTGCAGTTCATTCGGATCGGCTGCAGAACGTCCGAATGTGGTCATGATCATGACCGATAATCATGGGGCGTGGACGCTGGGTTGCTATGGCAATCCGGAAATCAAAACTCCCCATATCGATCGCCTGGCGGCAGAGGGGACGCTTTACCAGAGAGCGTTTGCTTCGAATCCGGTCTGTTCTCCAACCAGAGCGACTGTGTTGACCGGTCTGATTCCATCACAGCATGGTGTCCACTGCTTCCTGCGGGGAGGAGGTCTTCAGATTGGCCCGGATGCCCGCAATACGCTGGCTGATTTCCGTTCGCTGCCTGAGATACTGAAGGATGCCGGTTACGCCTGCGGGCTGGTGGGAAAGTGGCATCTGGGAGATAACCTCCATCCCCAGGAATCGTTTCAGGATTACTGGATTACGATGCCGCATGGGGGAACCAGCACCTTTTACGATGCCCAGATTATTGAGAACGGCCAGCTCAGAAATGAGCCAACCTACCTGACTGATTTCTGGACTAGTCATGCGA
>JAGQQT010000669.1 GCA_020426065.1 Planctomycetaceae bacterium
CACCAGAGTGTACTTATCCAGATGATGCTCTGCCATGTGCCGGTTTAACTGAGGAGAGATCTGATTACGCAAAAACAGCTTCTGGCGGAAGTGCACCAGCAGAGATGTGCCCATCAGAATCGCCACACAAATCCCGCCGTAGATCAACCAGGAACTCCAGCCAAGCTGAAACCACTGCTGCACCCCGATGCAAACCAGGTAAATCAACAGAGCGGACAGGGCAAGTGGACGTGTCCAGAACTGCCGCAATTTTGCGTTCATGGCCACCAGACGCCCGTAGAACTCCCGGCTGATCACGCCGACCTGACTATCCGAAATCGGTTCCTGGTACGGTTCACAAACCAGGTTGCCACTCCGGCGAGTCACGATGACGGATTCCCCTTCTTCGGGCAGATATTCGGCCAGATATTCAAGGTCTTCGTAGTTGCTCATGGATGTCCTGTCGCATTCCAGAGTTTTCTGTCAAACGGCGATTCCCGTTCAACAGAAAACATTCAATTGGTTTCACATCATTGTAGGACCCTGGAACCCGCCAATTCAATCCTCCAATATTTTATCCTTCCCAATCCTGGCATTCGTGCGAAGTTGCGGGTTGACTCCTTCTGCCAGTTGGAGTCGTTCCCCAGCCTCAATTCATGCGGTGAATTACTTCCATAATGGCTTCGAACTGGTTTGCCACGGGAATGGGAGCGTTTCCGAAGTGTGGTTCCACCGGCCCCTGCTTGGCCAGGCTCTTCCGGTCACCTGAATGGTAGGCAACCGTGATATTGGGATCTTTGAGTTGATGCCCAGTCAAAATGCATACGACCCGATCGCTGGGGGCAATAATCCCCTGTTCACGCAGCAGCTTCGCTCCGGCCACACTTGCCCCGCTCGCGGGTTCACATCCGAATCCATATCGGCCGACCTGGGCCTTGCCATCCAGAATGTCTTCATCGGAAACATCCCGCACCACACCATCACACACTTCCAGTGCCCGCAGACACTTCGTGAGATTCACAGGCCGATTGATTTCAATGGCAGAGGCGAGCGTGAGTGCCCGGGCGTCTTCCTCGTCCATTTTCTGGAAGTACTTTTCAATTTTCTGCAGGTCCGGTTTTCCCCCGTTCCAGCGTAAGCCTTCATCATTGTAGAGACGGGACAGCGTTGAGGCTCCGGAAGCATTGATCACCGCCAGACGCGGCATCCGGTCAATCAGCCCCAGTTCTTTCAACTCCATGAACGCTTTCCCGAAGGCGCTCGAGTTTCCAAGATTTCCTCCTGGGACCACAATCCAGTCGGGAACTTCCCAGCCCAGTCCTTCGAGCACGCGATACATGATCGACTTCTGACCTTCGAGCCGAAAGGGATTCACGCTGTTGCACAGATAGATGTTTGCCTCTTCACAAACCCGGCGAACCTGCTTGAGGGCGTCATCGAAATCGCCATCAATCTGTAACGTGATCGCTCCGTAATCGAGAGCCTGAGACAGTTTTCCATAGGCAATTTTTCCGGAACCGACAAACACGAGCGTGCGGAACAGTCCGGTCACTCCGCCGTAAATGGCCAGAGAGGCACTCGTGTTTCCGGTGGAAGCACAGGCCGTCATCTTTGCACCGACCATGCGGGCATGCGTTGAAGCGGCGGTCATCCCGTTGTCTTTGAAACTGCCGGAAGGATTCATCCCCTCGTATTGCAGATGCAGACAACCAGAGTTGAGTCCGACGTACTTGCCAACGCCGTCGTTTTTCTGCAGAACGGTTTGACCTTCGCCGATCGTGACAATCTGCTGCTCGGGAGCGAACGGGAAAAGTTCCCGGAAGCGCCACACCCCGCTGTAATCGAGCGGATGATTCCGTGTGCCCCAGCGTTTCTCAAACTCTTTCAATGAGGACGGAACCGGAATCCGGTCCCAGTCATAACGGATATCGAGCAGATCGCCATTGGCGCCATTTGTCCGCACCTCAGACAAGGCGTAAGTTTCGGCATTGGCTGGCAGCAGACAGGCCTGACAGGCCGCATCAGAATAATCGTTGTAGGCAGAAATGATTTCGTCTCCAGGAATGCGTTTTTGTTTCGCGATGTGAATGAACGCTGACTCCGAATTACCGCGTGATCGGTTTGAACTGGGTTCGGGCGGGGCGGTCGGATTCGTCTCCCAGGCGTTCCTTGCGCTGGATTTCATACATCTTGTAGTTCCCTTCGAACCACATGACATTCCCATCCGGTTCAAAGGCCAGAATGTGGGTCGCGATCCGGTCCAGGAACCAGCGGTCGTGGCTGGTGACCATCGCACAGCCGCTGAAGTTGCTCAAACCTTCTTCGAGGGACCGTAATGTTTCGACATCCAGGTCGTTGGTCGGTT
>JAGQQT010000066.1 GCA_020426065.1 Planctomycetaceae bacterium
AAAAAGACTTGTGATCACGAAGATCATTCCGTCCGGTCCTGTCTCCTTTTCAAGTTCAACCTTTGTCCCGTCGATGAAGGGAATGGTTTGTTTCCGGAAATCCAGCTGGATTTCCAGCCGAGACAGTTCTGTTGAACAGACGTATCGGGAGATGGTCGGCAAAGCTGGTCAAAGGATTGACGAGCGTTGCCGATTGAGGCAAACTGAACCAGAAGAGACAACAGAGATCATGGAAGATATCGGTCGAGTATGACGCAAAAGCACGCGCGGACACCCTGTGTCCTGGGCTTCTACAAAACGATCTGCCAGCCGAATGGCGAAACCTGTGGCGGAATTCTGATTACCTCCCACCTGGGCAGGCCGATTGAATTCCAGTGCTCGCTCCCCATACGTCCCAACCGTACGCAACAGACTCTGTACGGCACCACTCTCTTTTCGTTTCTGAAAGGAGAACTGATCGCTGAGGCACTCCGGGACAAACTTTCGGTCAAACCAGACATCCTGTTTGTGGATGATATGGAAGCCGTTTCCGAGTCGACCTGGGGTGAAATCCCTGTGATCTGCTTTCAGGCGGATACCTCAACTGAGGAGCAGATGAAATTGCGGAATCACACCGTGTTTGTCCCGCAGAAGCATCAGGCCGCTTTACAGGAAAAATTGAATCTGCTGGACCAGCACGTCCCTGAAACTGCCGACTTGCGTGAACCGTTATTCCGCGTGGAACAGGCTCTTCAGGAAGCGTGCGGGCATGCTGCCTGACAGAATCTCACGGTCAGAATTACTTCCGGTGACCGCCCTCGACGACATGAAAGCGGACAGCATGGATAACCAGCAGTCAAATCTGATCATTCCGCAACAAAAACTGTTCCTCCCTGCACCTCGTGTGGAACAGTTGCGGGATTCGCTTAAAGTCAATCTTCAGCTGAATGGCACCAACAGTGCGCTGAACCGCTGGCCAACCCTCAATGTTCAAAGTGAACCACTTCTGCAGAAACCGGGGTTCGTCCCCTCCTGGGTTCCTTTCTGGCAGAAACCGAAAACCGTTCAGATTGCCTTCCCGGAAATCATTGATTTCTGTCCTCCCCAACCGGCTGAACAATCCAGCGAGAAACCTAAAAAGCCAGTCAAGCCAGCTGGAAATGGTGCAGAGGCCCGTCCTAAGAAAACGACTCGAATTCAACCGCCGGATGACCTGCTCACAATCGAAGATCGTCTGTTCTATATCCTGCAGCCACCGCTCGAAAGCTGGCTGGCCGGTCAGGAACTGGTCATGCCCTTCGAACCGTTTCACTATCAGTACGAAGGGATTGCCTGGCTGTTTGCCCAGAAGTCGGCCCTGCTCGCTGATGAGATGGGGCTGGGCAAAACCATGCAGACCATTACCGCCATTCGACTGCTGTTACGCAGCGGCCAGATTCGCCGGGTCCTGCTGGTCTGTCCCAAGCCCCTGATCCCCAACTGGCAGCGGGAATTCAAACTCTGGGCGGAAGAACTGCCCGTCACCACGCTGGAGGGTGATACCAGCCGACGCAAAATGTTGTGGAACATGGGAACGATTCCCGTGCTGCTTTCCAACTACGAGTTACTGGTTCGTGATCTGCAGAACGTAGAGAAAGAAGATTTGCCCTCGTTTGATCTGGTTGTGCTGGATGAGTCACAGCGAATCAAAAACAGGGATTCACTCACTTCGGAAGTGATCCGTCGGATTCCCCGCAGACGTTCCTGGTCCCTGACCGGAACACCTATTGAAAATCGCCCGGAAGAGCTGGCCTCGATTTTTGAATTCATGCGCGTGCTGCCGGAACGTTCACAACCGGATATGCGACAGCTGAAAAATCTTTCGGATGTCTACATTCTCCGTCGCACCAAAACTTTGGTGCAGCCGGATATGCCACCCCGGCTCGATCGGGATGCGGTCCTTGAACTTTCCCCCGCTCAAAAACTGGCTTATGACACTGCGGAAAAGGATGGTGTGGTCCAGTTGAATGAACTGGGAGATGAAATCACAATCCAGCACGTGTTTGAACTCGTGATGAGGCTGAAGCAGATCACGAACTACGATCCGCTGACCGGTGAGTCTGCCAAACTGGATCGACTGCTGGCTGACATGGAAGAAATCTCCGCTTGCGGAGCAAAAGCGATTCTGTTCAGCCAGTGGACGAAAACGATTGACTGGCTGGCAGAATACACCAGGCCATTTGGTGCCCTCGTCTACCATGGTGGAGTTCCCACCAAAAAGCGGGAGCCAATCCTGAAACAGTTCAAGGAAGATCCGGACAGCCATCTGCTGTTGATGAGTTATGGCACCGGTGCGGTGGGTCTGAATCTGCAGTTCTCGCAGTATGTGTTTCTATACGACCGCTGGTGGAATCCGGCGGTGGAGGACCAGGCAATCAATCGGGCCCATCGAATTGGTGTGGAAAACCCCGTGATTGTCACGCGATTCATCTGCAAAGATACGATTGAAGAGAAAATCGATCTGGTTCTGAGACGGAAGCGGGAACTGTTTGAGCGGATTCTTGGTGAAGGCGATGAATCGACCGAATCACTTTCACTCAATGCGACTGAAGTATTTGGGTTGTTTGATCTGAAAGCGAGGGAAGGTCAGGGCGTGAAAGCGATTGGCCCCCGTGGATCCGATTCCATCGCTGCCTGAATCCACTGTTTGCAGCAACTCAACTCCGCCAGGACTATTTGCCGGCGTGCTTGTCGATTGCCTTGCGGTAAACTTCCAGATAATTCCGGGCACTGCGGGCCCAGGAGAGATCCTGCTGCATGCCGGTATCCCGGATCTGTGACCAGACCGGTTTGTCGCGGAACATCTTGAGAGCGGTTTCAAAAGCTTTCAGAAATCCCTCTGTACTGTAGCGGTCAAATGAAAATCCGGTTGCGGTTTTTTCATCGAGTGTTTCCGGTGTCACCGGGACCACAGAATCGGCCAGGCCCCCCACCGCATGGACAACAGGAACTGTGCCGTACAACATGGAGTACATCTGATTCAGGCCGCAGGGCTCGAACTCACTTGGCATCAGGAACAGGTCGCTCCCCGCCTCAATTTTATGAGCCAGTTCTTCATCAAACTTCACCAGGCTGGCAACACGGTTTGGATAGGTTTGAGACAGCTCTTTGACAAATTCTTCGTAAACATGCTCGCCGGTTCCCAGGAAGATGAACTGGGCATCGTTATTGAGCAGCCTGTCTCCGGCCTTTTTCAGCAGGTCAAACCCTTTCTGTTCGGACATCCGGGAAATCATGGCCACTACGGGAGCGTCCGGATTCTTCGGCAGGCCGACCTGCTCCTGCAAATCTGCTTTGCAGATGGCTTTGTTGACATCGACCGTTTCGACACTGTAGTTGACTTTGATGAACCGGTCTTTCTCCGGGTGCCAGATTTCGGTATCAACTCCATTCAGAATGCCAACCAGTGAATTACCACGTCCGGACAAAGCCGGGTCCAGTCCCCAGCCATAATCGGGAGTCTGGATTTCCCGAGCGTAGGTGGGGCTGACTGTGGTGACCATGTCGGCAAAAACAATCCCGGTTTTCAACAGGTTCAGGTCGCCGAAAAACTCCATCTGTTTCCAGTTGAAGTATTTCCAGTCCAGACCAGTCAGGACCATGTCCCAATGCCAGAAGCGTCCCTGAAAGGCGAGGTTGTGAATCGTGAAGACAGTTCCGGTCCGGCGAATCTCCGGATTCTGCTTGCGGGCCTCAATGTCAATCAACGCCGGCAGCAATCCGGTTTGCCAGTCGTTGGCGTGCACGATATCAAACGGGCCGAACTGTTTGATGGCGGTGACGACGGCACGACTGAAGAAGACAAATCGTTCGCAGTTATCTTCGTAAGGGATATTTTCGTAAACATAAGGTGAGGGACGATCGAAATAATCCGGCTGATCGACCAGAATCACCTGCACATTGGAATTGGGTATCTTAGCCTGCAGAAATGAGCCGGTCGATTTACGCGGACCCACTGGTACGGAAAACTCATCACCGATCGACGTAATTTGAAATCGCTGACGGGCACCGGGCGGAAGCAGTTGAGGATAATGGGGGATCACCAGGGTGACATCATGACCTTCAACATTTAATTCCTGAGCAAGCGCTGTCGCCACGTCCGCCAGGCCACCTGTTTTCGCAAACGGGATCGCTTCGGAAGCGGTTATCAAGATACGCATGGTGAACAGTCTCCGGAGGCGGGATCAGCAGCAGATATGGTAAGCTACCTCTTTTTTTCGATAAATGCCATCACGTTGGCCCATTTCCTCTGGATTTTTTCGCCCTAACTCCTGAACACAAAGGAGGTTGATATGTCGATGCGTCCCAAGGCCGTGCTCTTTGACATCGATGGAGTTCTGGTGGATTCGTACCAGGCGCACTACCAGAGTTGGCATTTGCTCGCCTCACGATATGGGCGGGTCTGCACGGAACAGGATTTTGCCGCTCAATTCGGCCGGACCACTCGGGAAGTTCTGGAAGTCCAGTGGCATGATGCGAACCTGACTGAGCAGGATTACCGCCGACTCGACGAAGAAAAAGAGGCGATTTTCCGGGAGCTGATCGAAGATCAGTTTCCGGTGATGCCCGGGGCACTCGAACTGATTGAAAATCTGCTCGAGCAGCAGTGGCGTATTGGTTTAGGGTCTTCCGGGCCTGTGGAAAACGTTCAGCTGGCGATCCGGAAACTGGGAATTGCCAGTCAGATTCAGATTGCCATTTCAGGAAATGATGTCTCGAAAGGCAAGCCGGACCCCGAAGTGTTTCTCAAAGCTGCCCAGGGGTGCAAAACGCCCCCGGACAGCTGTGTTGTGATCGAGGATGCGACTCATGGAATCGAAGCCGCTCTGGCAGCCGGGATGCTCGCTGTGGGCTTTGCCAGTCAGGGGCGCAAACGGACTGATCTGGCCCAGGCCCATCTGGTAATCGATTCCCTTTCTGAAATCAGTTCACAACAACTCGAAGATCTGTTGACACTGAAGCCCTGAAAATAGCAGGACTTATCAGACAGGTGGCTTGTCCAGATTTGAATAGTAGTAATCCTCTGATGGTTCGGCTTCGTTGGAACCCGGTGTTGGGAGTGCCTGGGCAACCTTCAAGTCTCCCGTTTCGTGCAGGTCAAGAATGTTCTCATCTGCATTGTGATCGACCTTATTCCCTTCAGCATCCTGGACCCGTGCTACAATCGGTTGTGTGTAGTAATCCCGATTTCGGCGGAGCACCTGGGCAATGCTGCCATCCGTGAGGACCACAAAACTCCCGATGGGAAACAGCGACTGAATTTTCAGCAGGCAGCGAACCACTTCGGGATCAACGAATCGTTCCCGAGCCTGAAGAATCAGACACTCCATGGCAGCATAACGCATCAGGGGTGGACGATAGGGGCGTGGCGAAGTCATCCCGACAAACGCATCCGCAACCTGCAGGATTCGAGCGAAGGGATGAATGCTGTGTCCGCAGCGACCACGCGGATAACCGGAGCCGTTCATCCGCTCATGGACCTGGTAGGCAATCACGGAAATGACACGTGGCAGTGCGGAAACGTGCTGGAGCAATTCCAGGGAATGGATCGGATGCTTTTTGATTTCCAACATCTCAACGTTATTTAAACGCTTTTTGGAGGTCCGGATTTCTGCGGGGACCCGCATCATTCCCCAGTCGTGAACCAGTCCGGCCATGGCCAGGTGACGGGAGTTTTCGGCATCCAGATCCATTTCAATCCCGATCGCCATGGCCAGGAGTGCCACTTCCAGGGAGCGTGATGCGATATCATCTTCCTGAAACTGATCAATGGCAGAGGTCAATACGTTGTCCGTGTCGGTCGTCATTTCCTTCAGGTATTGTGCCGCCATGGTTGCCACAATACTGCCGTCCATTGGCTCGCCATGCAGGGCTTCGCTGATCATATCTCCCAGAGCACGGCCGTTTTTATTGTGCTCATTCATCAGCCGATCGCGCTGATCCTTGTCATACCCCTTACGCCCCAGAAAGACTACTCCGTCTTTGACGGCAGGTCCTTTATTGGAAACGGTAATCAGGCCAGCATCGACAATCGAGTCGATTTTTTTCGTGAGCTCGCTGTCAAAATGAACAGCCTTGATGTTGTCGCAGGCATTCTGGCTATCCAGCGTGATCCGTTTCAGGTCCTGCTTATGAACGCAAACCTTCAGGTTACCCCGCTGTTTGAGAGCCTGTTTGATTTCTGACGTGATGACGGAATTTTCTGCCAGCAGTAACACACCATGTGTGTCAAAGATGGGCTTTTCAATTTTCCTGCCCACGATCAGGTCCCCCAGTGGGACTGTTTTCAGATCATCTGTGGGGAGGCTTTGCTGCTCTTCTGTTACTGTGGTCATGTTTGCTCATCCATTGTCGCCCGAGGCCTGTTTGTCTTGCAATGGGCTTGTCGGAATTCTGTTACTCCATATGGATTACATAGCTCACAAACCAGTCAGAATTCACGTTCTGCGGGGGAATACCAGGCCGTAGTTATGCAGGTACGTTTTCCAGACCACCTGTACCAATTCTGCCGACAAGGCGGATTGTCAGGGTTTGCATGATGGGGTGGAATGCGATCAGAGTTCGGATTCCGAGTCCTCTTCCCATTCCAGTTCACGGTCACACAATTCTTCTAGAATCGCTTCCAGTGTCGGAACGTCCTTGCCGGCAACTCTTCCCTGCAGATCACAGCGAGCCAGATCCAGCAGGTACTCAAAGTCCGGATGTTTCCTGAGGCTGCGGGCAGTCGTTTCGCCGCGCAGAAACCGGTGAGCGTCGGGAAGATTTTCGATGAGAAACTGGATTCGATCGGTTACATAACCGTGCAGTGCCCTGGTGGCGGCCTGCTGCGGGTTTCCGGGGTCGACCGCATACCCGATTTCGTGCAGCAGGCAGGCCCATTGAAATTCCGTATCCCACGGATGCAGATCCTGCCCTAACTGGCAAACCTGCAGAACGTGATACAGCACATCCCCTTCAGGGTGTTCCTGAGAATTTCTACGCACAGCCCCGAGAGCATGAAGCAGTGGTGCAAACAGAACGGCCCAGTCCCGGCCATCCAGTTCCTCCGGCGAGCTTTCCTCGACACCTGTCTCTGCAGGGGATTCTGTCTGATGAGTCGACTGATGCTGATCGAGCAGCTGCTGCAATTCGACCATGATCTCTTCCTGGGACGGAACATGATCACCGGTCAACCGCTGCTGACTCAACCATCTCATGGCACGGGTGCGAGCCGTTCGCAGGTTACGAACCTTTCCCCGGGCGATCAGCCGAGCGGCTTCTATCGCGATCTGATGGCGGACCTGCTGAGGGTGACCCAGTGTTTTTTTGCGATGGGACATACCTGAAAAAGCGATCGTACGCTCTTTGAATGAGCTTCAGCAAAAACTGCTGAAGCTCATTTGGAATGATAGACCGAGTCCGGATCAAATGATTTCCCGGACTCGTTAATTTTCAGTGGAACCGGTCCACCATCCTTGAGATTCTCGCGGTCGACTGAGCGGTAGAAACAGCTCTGGTATCCGACGTGACAGGCCCCGGCTCCCAGTTGATTCACTCGCAGCCAGATCGCGTCCTGATCACAATCTATCAGGATCTCTTCAACTTTCTGAACATGTCCGCTCGTGGCCCCTTTGTGCCACAGTTCCTGACGACTGCGGCTGTAGTAAACCGCTTCCCCCAGCTGAATGGTCTGCTTGAGGGCTTCCTCATTCATGAACGCCACCATCAGCAAACGTCCAGTCTGGGCATCCGTGGCAATGGCTGGAATCAGACCGTTCGCATCAAACTTGGGCGCGAGTTCCAGACCCTGTTCAATCTGTTTTTTGTCACCTCGGTCGGCAAACTGCATTTCTGCTGTCATGATGTCCAGACATCTCCTCAAATGGTTTCAGTATTCGAAGTCAGTTCTAGGCAGACAATGGGGCAAAGTCAATCTGCAGATGGCGAGATGTGTCAAATCAGAACGGGCGAGTTCGTCAGTTGATCTTATTCGGTCGAAGAAAATGCATGAGGAAAGTGCTCAAGCCGATCCACGACACCCGGCTGTTTCCAGATCACGGTGATCACATCAAAGCGTGGTGATTGTTTTGCAGGAGTTCGCTGTCGTTGCAGATAGTAAGCTGCCGCTCGACAGATTCGAGTCTGCTTGGCTGTCCCCACGGTTTCCGCGGGATGGCCATGGCTGCTGGAACTGCGGGAGCGGACTTCCACGAACACCAGAACGTCTTTTTTCTGTGCAATCAGGTCAATCTCGCCGTAGCGACAGCGATAATTCCGGGCGACAATTTTCCAGCCCAGAGATTTGAGATGACGTTCAGCCAGCCGCTCTGCACGTTCTCCCAGTGCAGAGCGATGGCCTGGGAACCAGTTTTTCAATCGCGAAAACAGGTTCATTGGTTAGAGGGCAAGATCAGCCCTGTGCTTCGACTTCACCAACCCGGGCGCGACGTTCACGCAGGCGGGTAGCTTTCCCGACACGATCACGCAGGTAAAACAGTTTTGCCCGTCGTACGCGTGCATGACGCAGGACCACAACTTCAGCCACTTTTGGAGAGTGGACAGGGAAAGTTCGCTCCACGCCTTCTCCCGCCACAATCCGGCGGACGGTGAAGTTTTCACGGCTTCCGCCACCACTGCGTGCGATGACCACACCGTTGAAGATCTGAATTCGTTCTTTGTCCCCTTCCAGAATTCTGGTGTGGACATCAACCGTATCACCGATATCGAACTTCAGCGGGTTTTCACGCAGGCTCGATTGTTCGACCGATTTCAGGAGTTCTTGTCGGTTACGCATCGTCTTCAATCCTCTGGATATTCAGGGAACTACGGAAGTCGCAGTTCGTCATATTCATTCCGGCAGACTGTTTTTTGCCTGCCGTTGTTCAGTTTTCTGTCTGGCCATCATTTCCCGCCAGGCAGCAATCCGACCGTGATCACCACTCAGCAGAATGTCCGGCACCTTCATTCCGCGAAATTCCTGGGGGCGGGTGTATTGAGGATATTCCAATCCTCCCTCGCATGCAAAGGAATCTTCCCGGGCACTCCGTTCATCTCCGAGTAAACCCGGAATCAGTCTCATAATGGTTTCGATCATCAGCATGGCTGGCACTTCGCCGCCATTGCACACAAAATCACCGACAGAAATCTCCCGGGCCTGTGTTCCTTCCGAAATCCGCTGATCAAAACCTTCATAGCGTCCGCATAAAAGAATCAGTCTCTGATGCGTCGCCAGTTCTTCGACAAGTGTCTGGGTCAACCGTTCGCCAGCTGGTGTGAGCAGAATCAACTGCCCCGGTGTTTCGGATGCGGCATTTACCGAATCCAGGCACCGGAAAACCGGCTCGCAACTGATCAGCATTCCTGGTCCACCGCCATAGGGGCGATCGTCCACGGATTGATGACGGTCGGTTGCCCACTCCCGAAAGTTCCAGAGATGAATCTCCAGCAGCTTTCGTTCAATGCCTTTGCTGAGAAGGCTTTCTCTTAAAAATCCATCAAACAGACCCGGGAACAACGTCAGGATGTCAAATCTCACGGTTGAACCTGGTTCTTACTCCAAATCAAATTACACAGCTCAAATTACTCTGCGCTGTCAGCCTTTTCAGCCTCAGCTTCCGCTGGGGCCTCTGCTTTCGGCTCCGGCATCTTGGGGGCAATCATGGGAGGCGGTTCTTTGGCCACGCCCCATTTTCCTTCCCGGAATTTCCGAATCAGTACTTCGACTTTTTCGGTTGGCAGAGCTCCAACAGACAACCAGTAATCGATCCGGTCCAGCTTCATCGAAACCCGCTGCGATTTATCACGCACCATGGGATCGTAGCTGCCAACGTCTTCAATCGTCTTGCCATCACGGGGAGATCGTGCATCCATGACACAGATGCGAAAGAACGGGCGATGGGTTCTTCCCATCTTTTTCATACGAATACGAACGGACACCTGATTTCCTCGAAGTAAATAAATCGCCTGGGAATTCAAACCCTCCCCGTATGCAGCAGTTTGCGGCAGACAGGAAGCAGAATTCCTCGCAGCCCCGGCACACTTCCGAGATGTCTGGCACGCCTGTACGGAAGAGGAGTTGGCGAGGAATAAATGGTGAGAAAGAGCCGGTAGGCTGTCTCTCGACGCGGTCACTCAATTTTTTTGCAAGCGGGCATTGTAACAGCATTTGGCATTTTGCAAAGCCAACATTGCTCGATTTTCCGCAACCCGGCGGACTGTACTCTCTCTGATCCGGTCCCCCGTCAGGTTCTCCGTATCAGTTGATCAGGCTTGCCGGATCCGCGAACGCATCAAAGTTCGTGCAATTATCCGTTTTTTTACGATTCCTCCATTTTTTCATGGAACGACAATCCGGCTTTGGTAGGATGCCATCCTATCAAGGGTGAGGGAGAAGGCCATTGGCTCACGACGAGCGAACTTTCACCTGAATCAACATCGACATCCCCTCGGACTGGCAGGATCCTTTCCCGTCAACCTTCCGAGATCAATCCGGGATGTCAGAGTCTGGAAGGAACATACGCGTGCAAAGACTCGACACGGATCGTCTGGAGGCTGCCACTTTGTTCTGCGACTACCCAATGAAGATTGCTTACTTCTTCACCTCGACAGCCTGATTTCCTGTCACATGTTTGCGACATGATGCCGCACGCCTTTGAAATCATTGATTGTCTGATGATCTCTCCAACTGCACGCGTGTAGCATTTTGACCTTTTTCATAAAGGTGCCATGAGACTGACTTGTATTCCAGTTTGATCGTTGGCATGGTGGGACGCTTCAAGCAGGCTTAAGTAAATCAGTAAGACAAACCTGACTGGACTCGTTCCGTTTTCGTTTTTCGCGTGATGGAACCACGCGATATTTCAGTTCACACTTATAGCGAGGGAGTAGAATGGTGCCTCGATTCAGCGAATCGATTCAGCCGTTGATGGATGCAGCCGTAAAGGACGGGCGGCTCAGTTATCAAAAGATGGATGAGTACCTCCCTGATGAGGGGGGGGATCCCACCCTGATTGATCAGATTGTACTCGCTCTTGATGAGCTGGCCCTGGACATGTTTGATGATCCCAAGGCCAGAATCACACCTCGCGCAGAATCTGAATCTGCAGAGAAGAAAACGGAAGAGGATGTCAGCGAGGAAGTGACCCGCTCGCTGATCGGACCGGAAACACCGGTCTCCTCACGAGATCCAATTCGTATGTATCTCAGTCAGATGGGAAACATTCCGCTGCTGACACGGGCCGATGAAATTTTCCTGGCCAAGCAGATTGAAGTCACACGAAAACGCTTTCGCCGCACGGCCGTGGAATCCGACTTCGCCCTCGACATCATTGTCGAGATGTTTGAAAAGGTGAATACCGGCGAACTGCCGTTCGAAAGAACTCTGAGAACGTCAGAAACCGAAAATGCCCAGAAGGAACAGATCCTGGGCCGCATGGAACCGAATCTGCAGACGCTGCGGCACATGATGGCCCGCAACCGGGAAGACTTCCAGCTTCGCATGGATGAATCGCTTCCCCAGAGTGAACGCAACAAGGCATTCGAGCGGATGATTGTCCGCCGACGAAAAATGGCCTGCCTGGCAGAAGAGTTGAGTCTCCGTACCCAGCGCCTTCAGCCCATTATTCGCCGCATGGAACAGCTGGCCGAACGAATCCAGCAACTCCAGCGTGACATCAAACGACTCCGCCGGGTTCCCACCGCCAGCCGTGATCTGGAACTGATGCGATCCGAACTGGCAGAAATCGTTCATGATACGCTCGAAACTCCTGAAGAATTCGTGGCACGGACTCGTGAAATCCGCCGTCGCTTTGCTGCCTGGACTGATGCCAAGCAGAAGCTGTCGGGCGGAAACCTGCGGCTGGTCGTTTCAATCGCCAAGAAATACCGCAACCGCGGACTGAGCTTCCTGGATCTGATTCAGGAAGGGAACGCTGGCCTGATGCGTGGCGTTGAGAAGTATGAGTACCGTCGTGGTTACAAGTTCTCAACCTATGCAACCTGGTGGATTCGCCAGGCGATCACCCGCGCTGTGGCCGATCATGCCCGCACCATCCGGATTCCGGTGCACATGTTCCAGAGTATCTCAACGCTCAAGGCCAAGGCGGAACAGATTCGTCAGGAAACCGGTCGCGAACCAACCATGGAAGAACTGGCAGCCGCCATTGATATGTCCGTGGAAGAAACC
>JAGQQT010000670.1 GCA_020426065.1 Planctomycetaceae bacterium
ACTCCCAAGTCAAGCGCCTGGAAGTTGACACCTGACAAACCAGTTCCCGGAATCGCATGGCCTGAAGCGACCGACACTCAGCGAGTTTTTACAGGAGGGCGCAGTAATGTGATTATGTCTGCGACTCCCAGCCCGTTTATGCTGACGGGAATTGGCAACGACGGCCTTTTAAATGCGTTTGTTTACAACATCGAATCGAAATCGGAATTCGGTGAGCGGATTACATCGAAAACCAAGGGAAAGTTTGCCCTGTCTCCCAATGGCAAAACATTCGCCGTGATCCCGCAGGGAAAGAATTCCACTGTGACTGTTTTCTCGGCTGAAACCGGAAAGGAGCTATACACTCAGGATGTGGTGGAGGGGAGCCCGTACTCATCCCATCTGGTTTATCGTTCACCAGACGAACTGGTTTACATAGGCAAGGGGACGATTGAAGGGACCAGTCAGGGGATCATTCGAATCCTGAATGCCCAGACCGGCAAAACCATCAGCAGCACTTACGATAAAGATTTCACGCAACCGGACAAATGCATTCTGTCACCACAAGGTCGCTATCTGATCTTTTACGGATCCAAGTTTCGTGCTTTTGATTTGGCCAATGCCGCGTTTGCCGGTGAGGTCGCCATCCCCAGCTCATCAGGCGTTTATTCATGCAATGGTCTGGTCTTCAATTCCGACGGAACTCAACTGTGCGGATTGTTCAGTGGAGCCAGCGGTCTTGCTGTTCTTTATTTTGACTTTAAAAATGGCAGCATTCTGGAACAGGTCAAGATTCCCTGGTCATCTTCAGTGATGACTGACAGTATGTTTTACGGACAACCACTGCAGTTTCTGCGGGATGGAGCCTACATCCTCATAGAGGGGCAACTGCTGGTAGAAAAGGCAACTCAGAAAGTGGTCTGGATGCTGAATATTCTGCCCACAAATGATCCTTACAGGTTCATCAACAGTGCTCCCCGATTTGTCGCTGGTGATCGGGTCATTGTTCTGAATGGGCCGTCCGACGGGTTTCAGTTTCACGATTACCCCGTTAATTTTGATGAAATCATCGCCCGCACCCAGGCCGCCAGGTCCGATGAACCGGCCTTGCTGAAACCCGGTTCAGGCAATGTGTCCGTTGTGATCAATATCGATCAAACCCGATTTGCCGAGAAAGAACAGACACGCCAGAAGATTCTGGAAGTCATCGGCAATCAGTTGCAAGTCATGGGGCTGACCATCGCAGAAAATGCCGACCTGGCATTAACAATCGATTACACCGAAGCCCCCGGCCATACTCTGCAGCTGCGCTCCATCGGCCTGGGCTCGACAGATCAGAACGGAAAAACAGTTCAAATCACCAAGTTTGTGATGAAGTATGCCCTGAAACTCAAAGACCAGCCGGTGTTCAGCCGGGATGTCACCCTGGATCCGAGTGTGATGTCATTTCGCGGCGAAACCAACGAGCAGGCCGCCCGCGAACAGGGATTCGAACAGGCCCTTAACGAACTCCGCGGCATCCCGCTCCCCTGGTATGCCGACAACAGTACCCCACCCAAAACACTTCCCATTGTGGAAACGATGCAAACGGAAGGGTATTGAAGCCATTTATTGAGAAAGACCATTACAGCTCCGGTAAATTAACCGCCGTGTAGTGGTACATGTTCTGAACTTGTGGATTACAGAGCCCAGCAGAGTTGAACGGGGAGATGCTTCGGGCAACCGTGTCGAAATAGGTTTCTGCTGCCTTGTGATGGTCTGCCTTCTGTTCGAGTGCTTCGTTCAGTTTGAGGCTGATTTCGTCCAGGCATTCGTTGAGTCTGATGTTGTCCGCACAGAGGAAGGCACTGGTGGGATTGGTTTCGTTCAAGTGGATTTGCTCGTAAGTAGTTGCCGCGGCGAAATAGAGCATCGACGTTGGCACAAAAAGTTCGAAGCGTGGCATGGCCCGATAGCTCAACTCGATGATCCGGTCGAGAAAATGGATTTCTCGCTGTAAATTCCGGTCATAGCTTTCGAGTTCATCAGAGAGGCTGTCTTGTTTCCAGTGCTGTTCGAGGATGTGAGTCAGCCGGTCAATTCCGGTCATCGTGTGAGCAATCCCGGTGCTGTAGAGGGGGTCGATGAATCCGGCTGTAAATGGCAGCAACGCCCAGTTCTCTCCCGCTGTTTGAGACGATAAATGTTGTAATCTTCCCGTGCGTTGTAAGCCTGATTCTGGAGCAACTATGCGGGACTGTGCAAACTGCTCCTGCAGATCGGGATAGCGAGTAAGGAGGCGGTTCCACTCTGCTTCGGGGGCGATAGACTCATCCAGTGGATGTCGAGTTGCATCCAGAACGAATCCAGCACTCGTGACGCCGT
>JAGQQT010000671.1 GCA_020426065.1 Planctomycetaceae bacterium
AACTGTCCCTCCACGAATGCCAGCTCCCGCCACCATTGCGGAATAACATTGAGGCCAGTGGTCGCGACCAATCCGTTTGGCACCATTGCTGATGACTGGCGTTCTCCCAAATTCACCAATCAGCACGACTAATGTGGAATCGAGGAGTCCCCGTTCACTGAGATCTTCCAGGAGAGACGCCACTGCCTGATCTGTTCGTGGTAATGCAAATGGGAGTCCGTTCCATCCGTTCTCAAAGATACCGACGTTCGCATTCCCATGCATGTCCCAGGTTTCCAGACTCACAAATTTTTCACCGGCAGCCAACCCCGTCCAGGCCACCACGTTCACGAGCCTCACTCCCGATTCGATCAATCGTCTAGCCAGCAGTAGATTCTGCCCAAGAGGGTTTCTTCCGTATCGGTCACGAGTAGCAGACGACTCTCGATTGATATCGAATGCCGACCTGGCATCGTCGCTATGTATCAGATCGAACGATTGCTGCTGGTAGATGTCCATCGATTCCATGGCAGGTGACGAGTTGCTCTCGGGGACATTTTGGATCTCCTTCAAGAGTCGCCAGCGTTCTTCGAGACGTTCCATCGAGACCGATTCATTCGTGTCGAATGCACGGACGCGAAAAACTTCAGAATCGGGACCGTCGTCATGTTTTTCGCCAATCAGCATGGGGGCATAAGCCATTCCCAGGTATCCACCCGTCAAGTAGGTGTGTTCTGGCGGCATGGAACCCCCGCCATACTTCTGTAGCCACACATGAGCGGGGATCGTCGCTTCTGTGGGAGAGAGTTTGGAGACAATCGCTCCAAACGATGGATCATTCTCAGCAGGGCTGTCTTTGCCGGCAAGCAGCATGGAATTGGCTTTGTCGTGCTGTGCCATGTGGTGTGTCATGGAACGGATGACAGAGTATTTTTCGGAAATCCTTGCCAGTCGCGGCATCAACTCACAGACTTGGAAACCAGGAATGCTGGTGGCGATCGGCTTGTAAGGGCCCCGAATTTCTCGTGGTGCATGAGGCTTCATGTCCCAGGAGTCAAGTTGAGATAACCCCCCATATTGATGGACAAAGATGCAAGATTTGAGTGACGATCCTGAGTGCTTTTGCTTCTTCGTCAGAGCTTCCGCAGCGAGCATAGTCTCCAAGCTTAACCCCAATGCAGCAATACCTCCGACCTTGAGCGCGGTCCTTCGCGTGTGAGGATGCTGAAATCGGTTATCTGATGACTTTTGCATCACAAGCTTCCGGTCGACATGAGGGAATTCGTTTGTGTGCTCAGGGACATTAGGGCGAATGTTTAGCTTATCACCGCTTCGACGTTTTTCCAAATGCGGATGGAGTCCTCTTGTGCCTGGGCTGACGAATTACTTGCAAATGGTCAAATCCATATCGAGGGGAAAATGGGCACCCCCTTACAGGATCGAATATTGAACACTTTTTCACAAAAATAAATTCATTAGTAACGATACCGCATCTACTTAATTTCCTTCGAACCCGTCCGGTACTTCTAAAACCTCAGTCGATGGCCTTCAGAATACGATAGACTCAATCACTTCATAGAGATCAACGAGAGACGGTTGAACGTGATCGGGAACCATTTCCAAGCCTGGTAAAATTACGAGCGCCCCACTCACATCAGAACTGTTTACCACCCAAGGACCAGACGATGCTGGATTCACCCCCCATGGATGCGAGTCGGGATGTTGTGAAGACAATGCGGCTGGGGAGACTGTTGAAGACTTATTCGCAGCGAGCGGCGTGTGAAGGATCTATCAGGATTGAACTGCGATCACGGTACGCGCTGGGCGGGATTCTTGCGTCATAATTACCTTCATCCACTTGACGACAATCATCCTACCTGTTCTGAGATCGGAATTCTGTTGTCAGCGAATTTTGAATTCAAGCTGTTATTTATGTGATTTTCAACACATAACATTCTGAATTGCGAGACTGCTCCACACATTCAAATGTTTTCTATGACTCCAGTGCTGTCAGCGAAGGTGTCCGTTTGAACTCCCAGACGCTGAAGCATGGTCACGAACAAATTGGAGAGGGGAAGATCTTGCCCTTTCGCAGCATCCTGCCATGGTTCACGATCTCCCAGCCACGGTCCTCCTTGAAAATTCATGCCAGCATGATTGAAGTATTGCCCGTGCTTGAAGCCCATCTGCTTTCCACCAGCGAGTATCAGAGGATAGTTTCTTGAAAGGTGAAACGCACTCGATGCCGAACCGAACAAAACAAGTGTGTTGTCCAGCAAAGTTCCGGTCCCGCCGGGTTCTGCGGTTTCCTTCAGCTTCGCTAAAAAGCGGCCCAACTCCTCGTTCAGAAACTGGCAGTAAAT
>JAGQQT010000672.1 GCA_020426065.1 Planctomycetaceae bacterium
GCAACAGAGCTGCCTCAGCAGGTTGTCCCAGTTCCTCCAGCAGGCTCGCCGCTCGACTGGTTGCCAGGTAAACGAGCTGCTGATCACAGGTATCCATGGTGGTCAGCCAGAGATAGTGTGAGGTGGCGACGGCCTTGTTGAACAGTTTTTCATGACCCTGTCCCAGCACGAATTCCGGTCCTGCTGCCAGTTCGTCCGGAACGTCTTTGCGTTGACGTTCCCAGCGTTTCAAAGCGGAATCCGAAAGGGTTTCCGTACCCAGTTCAATTCGCCAGCGCTGAGCCTGGGCCAGAATCCGGATTTCGGGGACTGGTTCCGTGAGCAATGCCTTGAGAGTGTCTTCAACTCGGGGAACGTACTGTGAAGTCCCCAGCAACCAGCTGGCAGCAATGAGACGATGCCGGGCATCGGTACCGTCCAGCACGCTCAACGCCCAGATTCGCTGGTCATCGCTGAGCGGATATGAGTGCCAGTGCAGTGGGAGCAGTTCCTGGTGAAGTGTGTACGGCGAGTTGAGCAGCATCTCGTCAAAATGATGAAGGGCATCAACCCACTTCTGCTGGTTGATGGAACTGCGGACCAGTCCGGCGAAGACTTCCCGTTTTTCCCAGGCACGCAGATTCTCGCCTCGAACCTGTTTGAACAGGGCTTCTGCGTCTGCATAACGATGTTCCGCATAAGCAGTGCGTGCCTGCTGATGTACCGGATGCCATTCGGCCGAGAAGGCCACGAGGGAGTCTGCCGGAATGCGGGTTGTCGTTTCAGGGGAAGTAACCGCGAAGACCAATTCCTGGCGAGTCCAGTCGAGGATCTGTCCGTTGAGGGAGACCATGCCACCACGCTGTCCACTCCGGTAGACAACCGATTCGGCAGCAGGAATCGATTCGATGAAATGCGAGAAAGTCAGGCACACCACGACTCCCAACAGAACCGTATCGGCAGGTGGGAACCAGCGCAGTAGCGATTTCCATCGCGTGAGTTGATCAGTTCGGCAAGGCCCGGAACTGGTTTGTGTCTCGATAACGATACGAGCCTCCGTTTTCGGAGCTGAGTTGGTTCAGGAAATTGGGGAGTTTCAATTCCGTGGGCTGAATTCCAAATTCGATACAATGAATGGCTGCCCGGCTCCGATTCAATCGCTTGATCTGATCCAGTTCCCGGGCGGACATGGCTGGTTCCGAGGCATCGGTCAGAAAAAAGATGACTTCCGGATTGTAGGACAGGGCTTTCTCCAGAGCCGGGAAATGAGCGGTGCCGCCACTGTTGTTCATCTCCACAATAAATGAATTGCAACGCTCCAGATTCGCGGGAGTTGCCGGCTGAGGCTCGATTTTTCCGGCCCGGTTTGTGAACTCGAACAGGTCTTCATTGTAGAAAATGAGATGGAAATTGTGGGTGCTGTTCAGCCTTTGCAGGCTGGCAATCAGTTCGGCCTTGGCATTCCGAAAAGCGTGATTCCGATTCATGCTGCCAGAGCAGTCGATCACGTAAACAAGTTTGTTGCCTTCTGTGGAGATATCAAAAAATCGAGTGGTCGTCGGCACGCCCGCACTGGTTGAAGGGGGCGGTGGAAACGAATTCGAAAAATCCTTCGGCGTCACGCTGGCCTGTTCCATCACACTGGAAGGCCCAGGTCCGATGGCCGGGAGCGTCTCGATCTGTTTCTGCGGAGTGAGCGGGGATTGCTCGGACTGTTCAGGAAGGTCCGGCAGTTGCGGCAGATTTGGTTGGGGCGGCGTTGGTGTTTGTGGTTCGGTTTCGGTTGCCGTTTCCGGTGTGGCATAAGTGATCCCGACTACCCGATAGACTTCGGCCTGACCAAAATCTCCCTGGCGAGCACAGCTTTTCAGATTGCTGAGAATCAGCACCGCCAGCAGCGCATGCACCAGAAGCGAACCGCCCCATGAGAGAGGGGTTGCCCAGGGATCCGAATGCTGCAGGTCCCGTGTCAGCAAGCTGGCTCCTTTGAGTATGAAAGAACGTGCATGAGAAGGAGAGAACAACCTTTACTGAAATTATCTCCTTCTGCGCGAACAGGTCAATCCCTGACCTTTTGATGGCATCTGTTCTTGTGCGATTAAGTCGGGATTCCGCCAGCGCATAAAAAAAGCCTCGAAGACCGCATGGGTAACGAGGCGAATCGCCGATTCTCCAGAATTGCGACGGTGGAGTCGCTGCGAGAAGAGTGCAATCCAGGTAGTGCAAGCACTCACCTTATATTTGGATAGGACTCTCGCTAAAGGGTTGGCACCTCCGACGGAATCATCAGGGAGAAAGGCGGCTAATTCCAAAAGGAATCCATTGCTCAATTATGATCGACCAATCCGGAGTGACACAA
>JAGQQT010000673.1 GCA_020426065.1 Planctomycetaceae bacterium
CGTTTAATGTCAGCGTGTAGACAGAACGAAGTGTCGCAAATTCTACCGTTGGACCACCGACACCAATGTTGAAGTTCTGGTTATCAACAAATGTGGTTCCAGTAATTTCTACATTCACCACATCGATCAGATCCAGGGCTTCGCGATCATTCAGACGGAAGCCAGCCCCGTCGATCGTCAGATCATCAAAGGCGATCCCCAAAATCCCTTTGGTATTCAAATCCAGATCCAGTCCACCTTGTGCCTGCGTGATATCCAGCGAGAAGGAACGTGACTGCCCGAAAATGACTCCGAAGTTGGCCAGCTCGCGGGTTCGCAGCAGACTGTTATCCACATAAATCCCGGCTTCGTAATCCTGGCCGGGGAATTCATCCCCAAGACTGGATCCGCCCAGACTGATATCTCCACCATCAATGATGGCCTGACCTTTCAGATTCGCCAGATGAATCCCATGGTCAGGAGCGAGGGTGGAGTTGACATCAACCAGCTCCAGTGACAGATCGGTCAGCCCAAAGGGTGGAGCTAATGGCACTGCACTGTTCGCCGTGAAGATTTCCACAGCGGTGGCCCCGAAGACATCGATCTCAGCATCCTGAATGGTAATCACACGGTTGTTGTAGCCAAACACACCGGTTGCAGAAGGAAGAACCGCAGTACCATTTGAGAAGACCGTCAGGTCGTTGAACACAAGGTCTCCGGTGTTTCTCCGCATATCCAGAGACGCAGTCATGGCTGCCAGTTCAGCAGGTGTTGGTTCGTTATCATCCAGGAAATCAATGTCTGCTCCCCGGAAGTTGTTGATCGTCAATGTTGTGAACAGGATATCGCCTGCGTTGTCGAACAGCCCCACCTGTGATGCTGTGGTGGTCAGGTTCGCATTGACAATCACACCGTTGCTGAATGTGATATCTCCGGTGTTGAAGTTCGCCTGAATTCCCGCACCGTTGGAGTTGTTGATGTTGATGGGTGCAGCAAATCTGATGTTCCCTTCATATCCACTCCCGGCCACTGAGTTGGAGGGATTTCCGGCAGGGGAATCGGCACCGATCAGCAGCGCGGCTCCACCCACACCCTGATTGACTGCCGCATTGTTGATCGTCAGGAAACCTGCGTTGGGCGGAGAGAAGTAGAACACATCTCCCGGGCCACCATCCGGGAAACCGGCATCCAGATCATTGGAGATCCGGAATCCAGGTCCACCTGAGTTATTGATGGTGAGGGCGTTGTTAAGTGTGAGGTTACCAGAGAAGTTCTGGAAGAACTCAAACCCTGCTGCCGTTCCAGCAGATGTGGCCGGGTTGTTGTAGTCGATCGTCATGAGCGACGTCCCCTGGAACACGGTATTGCCGGACGTATTGGCAATCATCACACCAGAGTTCTGCTGATCCAGCTGATTGATGGTAATCGGCTGAACGAAGGATACTGTGGCAGCGGTTTCGATTCCCGGAGGAGTCGCCAGGACCGGGTCAACCGGCAAACCAATCTGAATGGCATTGGCTGCAGGATTGGTGATGAACATTCCACCGAAGGTCTGCAGATCGGTGCGGGTACTGGAAATCGTAATTGCCCCGCTCGAACCGGGCATGACTGCGATCCCGTTACCGCGACTGTTGATAATCGTTGTACTGACCGGAATGGTCACATTGCTCTGGGAAGCCAGTGTAATGAGGAAACCATCTCCGCCCTGATCATTCGTGATCACATCAATCCAGTTAACTGCTCCACCAGTGGTCGCCTGGACCAGCAGGTCGTGATTATCTCCGGGAGCACCAGTGGTCGTTCCTGGGAAGCCAGCAAACTGGGCAGGAGCCAGCCCGGAAAGATTATCCCGGTTGACGACAACAGATTCGAGTCGGTTTGTAAACTGCCCATCCGTGAGCGTACTGCGGTCTGCCGCTGAGGTTGACCGGTAATTGATGGTAGGATCACCACCACTGACAAACATTTCATGATTGCCAGACTGATTGATAATCACACTCTGCAGTTCGAAGGTACCAGATGTGCCTACAAAATGCAGACCATTGTTTTCAGCTCCGTGGATATCGACAAAGCGTGTTGCCGTGGCTGTTGTTCCCAGGGTGACATATTCAATGCCATTTCCGGATGGTCCCTGTCCGGGAGCTACGGTCGTGGTCGGATCGAAGGTGACCAGGGAATCTCCTGAAGTCGGATCGGTTCCGTCCGGATTGCCAAGGACGAATCCACTGAATTCTGTCACATCATTCGAAATGACAGTGCCGCCCAGAGCACCCACCAGATCAAATGTCACACCGGGACCGGCAGGTGTTCCCAGATTTGTAAACAGTGGCCGGGCATCAAAAATGGCG
>JAGQQT010000674.1 GCA_020426065.1 Planctomycetaceae bacterium
CTGTTTTTGCATTGAGCGTCGTCTCTCCCTTTTCCCAGGTTCAGGGTGAACTGGTCACACACTTCACCTATACCTTCAATATCCGGGTCGCTCTGCTCGGCTGGCCGGACTCCTCGCTCCTAAATCACTTCTGGAGTTTGTGCATTGAGGAGCAGTTTTATCTGGTCTGGCCGTTCCTGGCCTTCGGCTGCTCTCCCAGAACACTGAAACGGATCCTGATTGGAGCGATCGTCTGCTCGCTCTGTTTGCGGCTTTCCATCCTGCAGGTGTGGCATTCATGGGAAGCCGAATACACCTTTCCCCTCTGCCGGCTCGATGGACTGGCCTTTGGGGCATTGCTGGCTTTGGAAAATGCAAGCGAGCAAAGGGACTTCCGACTGCTGAAACGACTGGGAATGGTGTCGATTGTTATCTCTGTGCTGCTGTTTGTGCTGTTCCGGGGTTTCCGACTCGAAAATGCTGAACTGATGGCCGTCCTGCCAACCCTCATCGCAGCCGCCTATCTGCCGCTGTTCTGCAATGTGCTGACGGTGGAAGATTCCCCGCTCAAAACGATGCTGCGATCCCGCTGGCTGGCCTGGCTCGGCACGCTCAGTTACGGACTCTATGTCTACCACCAGATCATCCGCGTCCTGGTCCAGGAATACTGGGGCATCCGCGAAACCATCCTTGGCACACTCGTCATCGGAGGCAGTTCCCTGATCCTCTCCCTGATCTCATTCCAATTCGTCGAAACCTACTTCCTCAACCTGAAAACAAAATTCGCCCCGCATGAACCGATAGGGCCGGTTTCCAACCAGCCAGAAACCGTGTCCTCAAATTAATCATGGCCGGTTGGAAACCGGCCCTACTTCATCAGGGAGATATCAGAGTACATGTGCAGCCGTAGCACATACGGAATGCAATTTCTCTAAATACATATTAATATTATCGAATATTTGCATGTACGAAACAATAATATTTACAGTGGTATTATACTACATTAACTACAAGTATGGATTGGAAAGAAGATTCTTCAGTTTTTTTATTTCTATGTTTCTTTATCTCTTAGGGATATTTCTTTGGAATGGGAACCTCCCATGGTCCATGCCGATAGGTATTGCAACTGTATTTTTAGGAATTTCTGTCGACAGGTATTTAGTTGTGGACGCTTTAGCTATTTTTGTGTTTCGCATCCTTTACACACAGGCGCCAAATAGCGAGGTCCGGAGAATTGTCAGTGATGCCATTTTAGGAGTGTCGCTATTGTTGCGAATATTAATAATATCACTTGGCCTGCTATGGGCATTGTATATCTATTCCATATGAGTGACATAGAGTGTGTGCAGCGAAAGCGAACCCACCAATCCATTAACGCTGTTTGCCTTCACGCCAGCCAGAGTCCTTATCCTGAAATAATTCATAGCCAGTTAGAAACCGGCTCTACTTCGCTTCATCAAGGGGATTTTATTGCGCACAAAGCCATTCGAATGAGAAAGTGCACAACCCCAAAGGCTATCGCCAACAATAACAGAATTAAGTATTGGCTTAAATTAGCAAGTCCCAAATAGTTAATTTGGACATTCACCGCGAATCCGATACACAAAACAAACAATGACATAATGGTAATCTGAAATAGTCAAGTATAATCTAAGACTATTGTTTCAACGTTAGGGTACTCGAGTAACGCAAGTGAAAACACTGCTATAGACACAGAGGCCGATTCAATACCTGGGAATACAAGACGTTGATCAAGAGTATTTCTTAAAAACAAGTAGAAAACAATGGAAAACAAAATACTGCAAGCATACGCAGCAATATCCAGATTCATAACACTGAATACACAGTCTGTATGCCTGGCACCTGTGAGGCTTCGCTCCCATTCATTGTATTCGCTTTCTTTTATTTCAACATGAAATGGATTTAGATGCCAGTTAACATAAAAATGCATCAGGTATTTTGGCTTTCCCGGCACGCGCTCAGCACACCACACAACTTGCTTTAACTCCCACTCCCTTTCCTCAATCTGCAATCGCCCTTCAGAAACTGCTAATCGCCTTCTAACGCCATGCAATAAGGACGTAGAACGTAGCATGCTCACATGCTGCAGGGATCTCAGAGACAAGTCAACCAATAACAATACTGCAATTGCAAACACAGCAGCCGTTAACATGATTTTTCCATAAACCAACCAGCCACAAAGCATCACGAGAAGACTTAACGTCACATACTCCTTGGAATAAACAATACCATAGGACACTGACACATAAGCAGGGCAATCGCATGAAGTTATGCGGTTTTTCCTGTGAGATATCGCAGTAAGTTCTCCTCTGCCCAACTGGCGTGC
>JAGQQT010000675.1 GCA_020426065.1 Planctomycetaceae bacterium
GATTGCTACAAATCCCTGAACGACTTGCCCGTTGATGCACTGGATCGAATTACCGTTTACCTGCCTCCCGATGTCCTGCTCCCCCTGTTACCGGAAATCGCCGCCGCCAATGCCCGGGAAGTCTGGTTCAACCCGGGAAGTGATCGGGATGATGTGATTGAACAGGCCCGGGAATTGGGAATTCCGGTCATTCAGGCCTGCAGCATTGTGGATATCGGGCGGATGCCAGGCGAATTTGGCAATTGAACCCCCTGGTGCACGCCTGATACAGGTTTGGATTTTTACTGAACCGCTTGTAATGTGATAATCATGCTTCAAACCGGATAATCGCTACAACCTTTTCCTGTCTCTGCGAAGTTGGCATGTCGCTCAGGAATTCTTCTAAGTGTTGCTTTTTCGCAACGCAGGTTTCAAAGGGGGAGTGTTTTCCCTCTTCACCGAACTGACTGTTTCGTCATGCCCGGGTAACCTGTGATGTCCAAACTTTGCGCTCGAAAACATTTTGCTCCCTGGATTGCCGGAACTCTGGCTTTTCTCCTCTGCATGATTTTGACATGGGAGTTTGAGAAATCAGAAAACAGTCGGCATGAGGAACAACTGCGTGCAGAGACCATGCAGCGGCTCAGTCTGATCCGTGCCAAAGCAGAAACAGCAATCAACACCAGAACCAGCTTGAGCCTGGGGCTGAATGCCTACATTCAGTTGTCTCCCACAGTCTTTGAGAAGCCTAACTGGTTTAAAGGGTACGCCAGCAAAATCATGGCCGCCACGCCTGGTATTCTGAATGTGGCCCTGCTGGAAGCAACCACCATCAAATATGTTTATCCCGAAAAGCGGAATCAGTCTGCCATCGGAGTTAATCTGCTGGACATCCCCTGGCAAAGGGATGCCATCTTAAAAACAATTCAGTCCCGGGAACTGAATCTGGCCGGACCTCTCAAGATGGTTCAGGGAGGAACTGCGTTTGCTAATCGTTTTGCCATCTATCTGACAGATGAAAGCGGTAAAGAGTATTTCCGAGGAATGAGTGCAGTTCTGGTTGATGCGAAAGTCCTGCTGAATGAAATCCTTTCCGGAGTTCCGGATGATCTGCAGGTTTGTATCCGGGGTGTGGATGGGCTGGGTGAAAAAGGAGCGTTCTTTTATGGAGATGAATCCATTGAAGAACTGCAGCCCATTCGTCAGGAAGTGACTTTCTCCGGAGGATCCTGGCAGGTTCTGGCCGTTCCCAAAAGTGGTTGGGGAATGGCTTCTCCCCGAACAGCTGAAATTCGATTCCTGGGTTTCATGCTGGGGGGAACGATTGGCATGCTGATTGCCATGCTGGTGAACTCCAATATCAGGCGTGGGGAAACTTTGCAGGCGTTACAGGCCGCTTCCAATGCAAAGACAGATTTCCTGAGCAGGATGAGTCACGAGTTGAGAACACCTCTCACTGCCATTCGGGGATTTGCGCGGGAACTCCAGGAACTGACTCCCGATTCCCAATCCCAGGCGTTTTTGAAAATTATGGATCGCAACGCAAGCCATCTGCAGGCAGTCGTGAACGATATCCTGGACGTTTCACGCATTGAAGCGAACCGGATTGAACTGCTGCCACAGCCCGCCTCTCCACGGGAAGTCATTCAGGAACTTGTCGCTTCACTTCAGCCAATGGCCAGAAGTGGAGATGTCAGGCTTGACCTGAATTTGGATCCACTTTCCGATGCCGTTCAGTTGGATACCAATCGCTTCCGCCAGGTTCTGTTTAACCTGGCAGGAAACGCCATCAAATTTACGCCAGGTGGCATCGTTTCGATCCATGTTTCCGAGAAACGACTGGATGAACAGACCTCCAAACTGATCGTGCGGATTCAGGATAACGGGGTGGGGATTGCCCCCGAAAACCACCAGACTATCTTCGAACCATTTGGCATGGTCGATGCTTCAATGCGCCGTCAATTTGGCGGAACGGGACTGGGACTTTCCATCTCCCGCTCATTGTGCCATCTGATGGGTGGAGACTTGACTGTTGAAAGTGAACTGGGGAGGGGTGCCTGCTTTACCGCATCATTCCAGGTGGATGTCATTTCAAAAGTAACTGCTTCTGACAACGAAAAATCGACTATAGAACCCAGGAGCCTGGTGACACATGATCCCATTCTGCTGGTTGAAGATGGCGAGGATAACCGGAATCTGATTCGTTATATTCTGCAAAAGAGAGGAGCTCAGGTCATTGAGGCCTCCAACGGAAAAGAGGCTCTGAAGTTGATCGATGAGCACAAGGTGAGTCTGATCATTCTCGATATGCAGATGCCTGTGCTGGATGGCTACGAAACC
>JAGQQT010000676.1 GCA_020426065.1 Planctomycetaceae bacterium
TATGGTCACTTTTTCCGCTTTCCGGAAATCTATTATGAAGTGGCCTGGTCCTCAGTTGGCCAGGCGGCGGTCATCAGTCTGCTGGTGGGGCTTTCTGGAGGACTGGCTGCCATTACGCGTGCCATGAAACTGCCACCTGCCGTTGCCATGCGACCCGAAGCCCCGCTCGATTACCGCCCTTCCGGAGCGGAACGGATAGGACTCAGCATGTTTCTGTCTCCCCTGGCGATGATGGTGCTGCGACGTCTGGAACGCAGGTGGAACTCAACTTTGCTCTCTGTCATGGGCATGGCACTGGGAGTTGCACTGGTTGTTCTGGGATCATTCATGGAAGACACCCTGGATTACATCATTGATGTTCAGTTCCAGCAGGCACAACAGCAGGATGTCACAGTCACCTTTAATGAAGTCCTCTCGGCAGCAGCTATCAATGATGCCGCTCATCTTCCTGGTGTACTGCAGGTGGAAGGTTTTCGCGCTGTGCCGGTTCGTCTGGAGAATGACCAGTATTCGTATCGCACCTCACTCATGGGACTGGAGAGTCAGCCAGAGTTGTTCCGAGTGCTCGATGAAGATGCTCAACCGGTGCCAATAGTACCGGGAGGTCTGACGATCTCGGAAAAAATGGCGGAACTGCTGCATCTGCAGATTGGAGATGAGGTGATTGTTCAAGTCCAGGAGGGGAGACGTCAGCAATATCTGGCCCGCATTGCCTCTGTGTTTCCCGACTACGCAGACCCCGCCGTCTATGCTGAGCGAAAAGATCTCCATCGGTTCCTGGAAGAGGGGGAATGTTATTCGGGTGTATTTCTGCTGGTGGATCCCAATTACCTGGACTCCCTGAATGCTCAATTGAAAGTGACGCCGGCTTCGGCAGGCGTGACACTCAAGATGTCGGCATTACAGAGTTTCCATGATACGATTGCAGAAAATCTGCGGCCGATGCGTATTATCAATGCCGCGTTTGCATCGACAATTGCCTTTGGCGTGATTTACAGTTGTGCTTTGAGTGCTCTGGCCGAGCGGCGGCGGGATCTGGCCACACTCAGGGTTCTCGGTTATACCCGCAGAGAAGTCTCCAAAGTGCTGACAGGTGAACTGGCTGTGATCACTTTGCTCGCTTTGCCCATTGGACTGCCGATTGGTTATCTGCTGGCCTGGGTGGCGAGTGTGGCGCTCGACACTGAAACTCAGCGTATTCCGCTGGTCATGTCGAATGCCACGTTTGCTTATGGAGCCGTTATTGTGCTGATTGCAGCATCGATCTCTGCATTGATTGTTCGCGGGATGATCGACCAGCTTGATCTGATCGCAGTCCTGAAAGTCAGGGAGTAATTGCCCAATGAAAATCTGGTTGCGACGACTGCCGCTGCTCCTGATTGCTGGCCTTCTTTCCGGGTTACTGATTTATGGATTCTGGCCAATACCCGTCAAGGTGAATACCGTATCGGTGGAAAAAAAGAGCTTTCCCATCACGGTGAATGATGATGGGAAGACACGGATCCGTGAAAAATACATCGTGTCTGCTCCGGTATCGGGTAAACTGTTCCGGATTGAGCTGGATGAAGGAGATCTGGTGGAGCAGGGCACAACTGTCCTGGCACAAATTGAGCCGAGTGACCCAGCCCTGCTGGATGCCAGGGCCGAGGCGGAAGCCGAGGCACGTGTTCGGGCGGCAAAAGCAGCTGTTCAACTGGCGGATGCTTCCCTGCAGCATGCCAAACATGCTTACGACCTGGCAGAGAAAGAATACGGGAGAGCTCAGAATCTGCTGGAAAAAAATGCGATCACCACTTCAGAACTCGATCAGACTGAACATCAGGAAGCGATGGCCATGGCCGATCTCCGCTCGGCCGAGTTTTCTGTTGCGGTCGCCAGATTCGAACAGGAACAGGCCGAAGCAGCCCTGATCCGTACTCGACCGCGCAATCCTGAGAGTGATCAGAGTGGAATCTTCACGATCACTTCACCCATTCATGGTCAGGTCCTGCGGGTTTTTGAGGAAAATGCAGGTGTGGTGACACCCGGAATACCTCTGATGGAACTGGGAGATCCGCACGATCTGGAAATGGAGATTGATGTCCTCTCAACAGATGCGGTTCGGATTCACCCTGGTGCGACTGTTCTGGTCAATCACTGGGGAGGTGAGAAAACTCTGGAGGGAACAGTCAGAGTTGTTGAACCATCCGCGTTTCTGAAAGTCTCAGCTCTGGGAGTGGAAGAGCAGCGGGTGAATGTGATCGCCAACTTTTCCAGTCCATTTGAGGATCGGATGACACTCGGTGATGGTTTCCGCATCGAGGCAAGTATCAT
>JAGQQT010000677.1 GCA_020426065.1 Planctomycetaceae bacterium
GCTTTGGGACCTTCGCCCCCGCACCGCCGGTTACATGAACGAAACCATCCAGGCATGCTTTCCCAATTTCCCTCCCATGGTGGGACTGGCAACCACGGCGACTTTTCGCTCCTCAGCGGCCCCTGCAGCGGGAGATGCCTACAACAGTCTCTCCGCTCAGGCCGAAATCCTGGAGAAAATGGACCTGCCAGGTGTGGTTGTGTTTCAGGATCTGGACACCCCCACTGCAGCGGCAACGTTTGGCGAAGTGATGTGCACCACTTATCAGGCGTTTGGAGCAGCGGGTCTGATCACGTCCGGAACCGGTCGCGATCTGGAACAGGTAGAAGCGATCGAATTTCCCGTTTTCACCTCGGGAGCTCAGGCAGCTCATGGTTACTGTCATATTCTGGATCTGGATATTCCGATCACGGTTGGAGGAATTCCGGTTCGTCCTGGTCAATTGATTCACGGCGACTGTAACGGTGTGACCACCATCCCGCTGGAAATTGCCAGCGAAGTTCCGGAAGTCTGTGAAGAGATTGCCCGGGCGGAAAAAATCGTGCTTGACTACCTCAAGCAGAGCCAGGTCACCGCTGCCGGATTTGATGCCGCCCGCCAGGAGTGCGGCTCCATCATCTCGAAACTGGGAGCCCGCCTGAAAGCCTCCCGCAGTAAATAGTCACTGCGGTGGACCAGTGAGATCTGATGACAAATCCTGAAGTACGACGAAGGGTGTGGAAGCGAAAAAGCTAACCACGCCCTTCACGTTGTTCAGAGCGTCCCACAATCTGACTGGTCAATCATCGCCCCATAATCACTGGGGTGGACCAGCAGGTAGAATGCTGTCGGCAAAGCGGGTCGCCTCGTTTTCACGGGGCGTCCCCAGTGCCTGATAAACTTCCCAGGATTGTTTCTTTGTTCCGAACGGTTTCCCCGCTTCCGGCACGGTTCGCAATCCCAGCAGCAAACCGCCTTCGTGCGGAGAGTCAATCCAGCGGTGATTGTGAAACGCTTCAATGCTGGACAGTCCCCGCATCTGTCGCCACATGTAAACAAAACCAGCCGCCTGCATTTGCTGGCTTTCAGCGGAATAGTCGGGCGTATTAAACCCCTGTTCGGAAAGCAGCAGTCCGCGAATCCGTCCATCGCTGGTCAACATCTGCGGCTGCTTCATCCAGCGATCCAGGACGGCGATGTTTTTCGGAGTAATCTTCGGCGTTTCGAAAGTCTCGTTCACCTGATGATCATTCCAGGCGGCCGGATTCCGCAGGTTTTGCGGATAGGGGTGATACGCAACCCCCCAGGCAAAATCCCCTTCGATCCGACTCGATGCGATCAATCGTTCCAGTATCTCCCGGCTGCAGTAAGACTGCCAGTTTTCATGGGCCGGTGTATTCCAGTGGTGCGTTAATGAAATGAAGACCCGCGAGTGGGGATCAAATCGGCGGGTCACGTTATGAACCATCCGCAGTGACCGCAGGTAATGATCCATGAACACCATCTGCGGTTGGCGACCCATATTGGTCCACTCCCAGCCAAAGTCCACTTCGTTGTGCACAATCCAGTTGGCAATGCGGCCATACTCTCGATCCTCCCGGCAATAACGCTGAGCCAGAAACTGCAGCACGGCTTCATACGCTGCCACCCCTTCGGAGTCTGTCAGATTCGGCATGGCAAAGTGCCCTGCCCGGTCAGCTTCCGGGTGAATGATCAGCTTGGCAAAGGAGCTGTCCCCGAAACTGACCAGCAGAATCGCCGAAACCACGATGTCATGCTCATCGGCAAACTTCAGCAGTTGATCATACCTGGCCAGAGGTCCGGGATTCACAAACCAGGTCCGTCCGGCATGCTGAAATGGAAACCAGCCGGGATGGGGCTGGTTATCCAGAAGACTGGTCAGCACCACGTTGACTGTGATCTGCTCAATCCCCAACTCGAGGAGTTCTTCCAGAGGATACTGAGCCACCACACCACCCAGCCCTTTGATTCCACGCGGCTTGTGGAGCGGCAGTTTTTCCGATGCGGCGGCTGACAGATCCGTGGCATATTTCCAGAACGAGAGTAATTGCCAATCACCCTGCGGAGTCTGCACCGCCAGTCCCCAGCGGGAAGTGGTGCGATCCCTCTGCTGATCATACCGGGGAAGCGTCAGTTCAAAGAATTCGGTTCCGGCAGGAGAGCCAACCACCCGAATTCCCGCCTGAGGGGCAAACAGCATGGCTCCCTCACGCAGGATCGCATGCTCCGCCAGAGAAACTTCCGGTAGAAACTCCAGCAGTCTCACTTCCTTCATAGAGAGATCCATCTCTCCCCATAGATAAACGGTCTGG
>JAGQQT010000678.1 GCA_020426065.1 Planctomycetaceae bacterium
GTTCCTCGGGAAGCATCACTCGGATACACTTATGGAGATCAGCTTCCCGCCATTCGTCCAGCTGTAGTTCCTCGGGAAGCATCACTCGGATACACTCTTCCGCAACTTGTTTGGATAACCCATGAGGCTGTAGTTCCTCGGGAAGCATCACTCGGATACACTACCTGCTCCCGAAATCAACTGTCAGTAAAGAGTTACAACAAATCAGGAGGTTAAAAGAGTTGGAGCTGAGAAGGTTTCCCTTCTGGTTTGCCACGATTTTTACCATAAAACACCTGCATTTTGCCGAACTGACGGTCCGTCACCGCCAGCAATCTCACATGGCCATCGGGAGGGAGTTGCGCTTCCAGTTTAGCCTGTATCGTGCCAGCCACTTGTTCACTGGCGCAGACTCTGGCATAAACGGAATATTGTAACTGATCAAAGCCTTCATTGAGCAGCAGATTCCTGAATCTTGCGTACGCTTTTCGTTGTTTTTTCTCTTTGACAGGCAAGTCAAACATAGCAAACAACCACATAATCTGATATCTCGACAAACGATTATTAGACTCGGGCATGAGCGAATCCAATCGGTAAAGTCAGCTCGGATTGTGAGCCGCAAATCACCTGGCCCAGAGAACCAGCCGCTTTCTGAATGGCATCCAAAAAATCCCATGTTTGATCGGCCAGACGGACATCACCAGTGAAAACAGCCAGCAGTTCCTGCCTGGTGGCTGTATCGAGTTCTGGGACCGTATCCAGATCCATGGTGATATCGATCACGGTCTGATCAATCAGCGGGCGAAATGGCTCCATCAGGTCGTCAGCCAGGCAGAACGAGTTGTATTTATTGGAATGGTGGACTCCAATCGAAGGATGCAGACCTGCTCCACATATCGCACGGGCTATGGCAGATCGCAGAATGGCGTAGCCAAAGTTAAGCAGGCTGTTCTGGTCTGCGGCAAAACGATCCCGGCGAAAATCAGATCCGAATAGCGCAGTCCAGTATCTTTTAGCTGCCTGGGCTTCCAGATTGCCGCTGTCTCCAGATTTGACCTGCTGGGCCATAGCGTGCAGACCGTGATCGGAATCGGTTTCAATTACGAGCAGACTGGCCTGCATACCAATTTTGGCTTTGACAATCTGTTGCCAGATTCGTTTCGCTCTGGGCTGTGAGAGCGCCAGTTGTTCATGAAACCGCTGTGTCTGAGTAGAATGAGCATCCAGAGGTAAAAGCATACCGGAAGGCATTCGTTTTTCATCGCAGGTAATAAACACCCCGCCTGCAGCTACAATTTCTGAGAGGACCTTCTGAGTGTAAGTGACCGCCGGATGGGCAACTATCAGAGCTGCCAGGTCGTTAAGGGGAATTTTATGCTCAGACTCATCAATTCTGATGACGAGCTGGCGATGCTTCACCGAGAGTCTTGCCGACTGCTGCGAGATATCGATGATGCGATTCCGCATGGGATGTCTCCTCTCTATGGATGAACATCCCTGCTTATATATTCCTGTAGTTCATTAAGAACATCAGGAAAGGGGAATGCAATACTTATTGCGGCCAAATAACAATGATATCCCCAAGTGGACTTACTGCCACTTTGCGTGCATTTCTCTTTCTAATATTATCAATATTCCTGATTTGATTTATAGGACTTCTAGAATCCATTTTGGTTTTTGAATCACGACCAATACTAAGAAGGAAATGATCACAAAGTTGAATTTCACCTTGTGACAATTTCTGAACGCGGTACAAAACGTCTGTTCCGTCAGGCCCCTGCAGTAACAGGCAGTCATTTTTGCAGAGAGAAAACAGGAACTGACGGGTCGGCGTTTCCTCGGGCACAAGGACTTTTTCGCCGGGATTGCCGTGTCGGGAAGAATAAGCCAGATGTGCATCAAGCCGGGTGACGATGTCGTGTGTCCATTTTTTGACCTTCCCTTTGCTGTCAAGTTCAGCATAAATCATGGATGCAAAGTTAGAATCTTTCCCGGAAGCGACGTGGCGTTGCCGTTCCCCTTTGCCGATCGTGCGTGGCCCTGCCGAGACACGTATCCTGACCTTGTGAATGGGGATAATGCGTCCCGATTTTGCAGTCATCACCGGATGATTAGCGGGGTCGGAAAAAACCTGAGAAGGTTGCTTCCCGCCGAGTTCTGCATATTTCTGCTGAACGATCTCCCGAATTCGGGGATCGATAATCTGATCAGAACTGATTTCCTTGGCTGACAACTTATGCAACTGTTTCCGGATGCGGAATTCTGACTTTCCGTTTTCGGTCTGATAAGGTTTACTGTAGAGGGATTCGGCGTGCAAAGGCCCGGCCAA
>JAGQQT010000679.1 GCA_020426065.1 Planctomycetaceae bacterium
AAGATGGATCGGACGCGAGTACCGCAGCCTGGAACGGCTTCGCCGCCCAGAATTCTTCTGGGCCACCCTGAGCAGTTGAATTCCAACTTGAGTTGTGTAGATACCAATGCCCGAAGGGAGGGTGAAGAAGTATTGCACTGATCGCCTTCAGTGGGCTTGGTCTAAACAGCTTCAGTTGAACTTCTTGCGAGGGATGTGGCACGCTCAGGAGCGAAACGGATGGGCGTGGCAAATTAGCTGGAGGCATTTTGTGGAAGCAACCACGCCCGTCACTGCGCTACGCTCCAATCTGGGCGTGCCACGGCATTGGGATTGAGGTGACACTTTCAATCAACGCGATACGTTAAAATGCATCGTTCACTTCTGGGAAGTTTCCCGCACCCAGTCGTCATAAGTGTACGCAACGATCGAGGAGTCCGTTTCCTGGATTTCAATTAACTGCAGATCAAAACCGAAGTTTCGAATTTCGGTAAACAGCATCTGAGCCAGGTTTTCCACGCTGGTTGGGGCATCAAACGTTTTCAGTTTAAAACACTCGCCCGTCTCCTGCTGATGTCGCAGCAGAGTTTTGTAGAGCGGATCGTGAACGTGAATCAGCATGCCGTGATCGTAATGCTGCTTGAAAAACGGTTCGAGAACTTCGTCGAATTCTCCAAACAGAGTGGAGATCGCTCCGCGTCGTTCCACGGCAAAATGACAGACAATGCCGTAGCGATGCCCATGGATGTTGCGGCACTTGTCCTGCAGTTCCTCGTTGCGGTGGGCAGCGTAAAACTTGTAGCGTTTCTGAATGTTCATGCTGTGTGACCTGCGTTGGAGAATGTCCTACTGCATGATGAGCGACATGACTTCGGCCCGGCTCGCTTCATTTTCCTTGAAGCGTCCCCGCAAGGCACTGGTTACGGTCATGCTGCCCGGCTTTTTGATGCCGCGAATAGACATGCAGGAGTGTTCGGCCTCAATGACAACAGCCACTCCACTCGCGGACAATTCCTGCTCGACAAGATCAGCGATCACCTGGGTCATCCGTTCCTGAACCTGCGGACGGCGGGCCACTTCCTCCACAACCCGGGCCAGTTTACTGAGCCCGCAGATTTTCCCTTTCGGAATGTAGGCGACATGGGCCACTCCTCGGAACGGCAGCAGGTGATGTTCACACATGCTGGCGAACTGGATATCACGCACCAGGACCATTTCATCGTAATCTTCCGGGAAGGTGACTTTGAGATGGCGGGAAGGATCCAGGTGCAGTCCGGAAAACATCTCTGCATACATCCGTGACACCCGGGCCGGGGTATCCTGTAAACCTGGACGGTCTGGATCTTCCCCAACGGCTTTCAGAATCACTTTGACTGCTTCCTGAATAGCGGCATAGTCAATTTCCTGAGGAAGGTGGGCAATTTTTTCTTCGTGGGTGCTGGTCATTGCGGGCCATTCTTAATCGAGCAGCGGAAATCATTTTCCGATTATACGTGGTTCAGTGCGGTTTCCCATCCCGGACGTAGACAGGAATGGGAAATCAGGCTCAAAGCATGGTGTCCTGATCGACCTGCCGGAAAAAATCCTGCAGTTTTTTCAGCGCGATCATCTGGATCTGTCGGACACGTTCACTGGACAGCCCCAATTCCTCGGCCAGATCGGTAAGCGTTTTCGGGCTGGCATTTTCATCCAGTTGAAACCGTTGCCGGATGATCAGCTCTTCCCGTTCATCCAGGCATTCTCCAAGACGATCGAAAATCTGCCGGGCTGCCATTTCGATGGTGAGCGTGGATTCGGTGAATTCCGGATCCAGAGATCCCATTTCCTGCAGCAACACTTCGTGTTCTGAATGGGAGATCATGCTTCGTTTTCGCGACCGCTCGCTCCAGCGGAAAAGATGCCGCTGGATGGAGTGAGTTGCGTAGGTGCTGAAACGGAAACCTTTTTCATAGTCGAATTTCTCGATCGCCTTGAGCAGGATCAGGTTGGCCTCACCAAACATTTCCTCGAAGTCGGACATGTTCGTGGCCAGGTTGCGGGCAATGGAGCGGGAGAGGCGATAGCAGGAGCGAGAAATCAGATCGCGGGCCGCCCGGGCATCTTCCAGATATTCTTCCCGTTCCGTTTCCTGCTCGGAATTGAGATTCGGGAGATCACTCAGTTGAGAGGCCCGGAATTTCAGGTAATTCATCTTTCGGAACAGAAACCGTTCGCCAGCTGGCGAAAGGATCGGATATTCACTCCGCTCGCCGGCCGGGTCATCGTTTTCGGCAAACATCGGCTCGGCGTTACGATACGAAACGGCTTCGTCGTAACTCA
>JAGQQT010000067.1 GCA_020426065.1 Planctomycetaceae bacterium
TTGATGTCATTTTGATCTGTACCTGCCCTCAGCTTGAGCGAGTCTGGCAATGGATTCCAAAACCATTCTTTTGCTACTCCTTGTCAGTACCAGCCCATTTTTTGCAATTGCAGCTGCCACACTGGCTAAAGATCAACCGCGTTCCTCAACTGTTATCCATGAAGAGAAATATTTCAGGATTGGAAGCGACACGACTCGTATTACTGAACCCACCGTGAAAACAAATCAGGGACAGGATTTCATTCAGTACCCGGATGCACTGAATCAAAACGGACACGATATTCAACCCGAAGAGAATGCAGCCATACCCTTAATCGATCTGGCCTACAGGACATACAAATCAGAATGGTCTGAGGAGAAGCTCAAGAAATGGTTTGAATTAAAGTTAAAAGCTGGTGACCCTTTTGTCCCTGTGAAAGAAACTCCCAGATATTATCAGCTTACAGAGATTGATAGCTATCGCTCCTCCACCGCACTTGAGCAGCTGCAGGCTGAAACCCTTCTTGAGAGTTGTCATGAGATGCCCTGGGTAGAATCAGAGCATCCAGTTATTCGAAGTTACTGCGAGCAGAACAAACCAGTCTTAGACGAGTTTGTGCTTGCCCTGAAACGTCCCCACTTTTTCCATCCTCTTGTCCACACGCCGAGTGGCAGGTTTATTACTCAGCTTAAATGGAATCTTTTTTATCGAGAACTCTTGCGTCTGCTTTCCGTCGAAGGAATGAGACTGATTGCCAACGGGGAGTATGACAAGGCAGCAGAGTTATCAATTGCGGGAATGACACTGGTTCAACATGTCGCTGCTGGAACTTCCAGCCTGGATCTTGCCACAGCCAAACATTTGCAAAAGGAAATGATTTGTCTGCATTGCCAGATCATAGCGGAAACAGAATCAATCGATTTCCTGGAGACCTATTGGGAAAAGTTTTGCAAAGCAGAGTTGCAAAGACATTTCCCCGATGTTGTTGATCGAGGAGAACGGTACAGCTACCTGGAGTATCTGCAACTGAGAGCGGTAGGCATTTACGATCCTCAAATGGATGAACTATACCTGAATGGCAGCATTGAACACGCTGAGAAATTGTTTGAGCAGGGTCTCGACACAAATTCTGCCATGATCACAATCAACGGGATTTTTGATGAGTTCCAGAAAGTAGTGCAATTCAAAAGTATTGATGAATATGAAACCCAGAAGCATCAGCTTCATGAAAAACACCTCGGTTTTAAAGCAGCAGCAGAACTCTACTTGAACATTTTGCTTTTATCTAATCCATCCCTGAAACCGTCCGCTGAACTGAAACAGAAACGTGGAAAAGCAGCTGCGACATATCTGATCTGCAGAGAATTTCCAGTCTATTTCAATTATTGTGAACTCGAAATGGAAATAATTGAACGATATCGACTGCTGCTTGCTGCCACTGCAATCAGAAAGCACCAGCTCACCAATCGGGATCAATCTCAATCGCAAGAGGAACTGTCAAACTTCCTGCTCAACGAAATCCCTGAGTCACCGTATGGCTATAAAAGTGAGGTCAGCGTACTGGCTAATGGCTTCGAAATTCGAAGTAGCAGACAACACACCCAGAAGGATCCAGACGAGAACGAAGCGAAGGAATTGAGTATTCAAATTGTGAAACATCGTCCACACAAGTGATGCTTCGGGGGCTTCCGCTGTTGCGGAGCGCCCCCGCCACCCGGCAAACTGCATGCAAATGCAGTCCGAGTTTTCCTATTTATTCAATGCTTCAACGTTGGCGGCCTTGTGGAGGCGTTCCATTTCCTCGTCTGCCAGGGCGCGATTGAAGACAGCCAGACCGCCGAATTTTCCGATGGTGGCTTCTCCCAGCATTGATCCGACGGCGTAGCGGGCACCGACCGTGAAATCGGCTCCGCCGATTTTGGTTTTGGCGTGCTTGAGCGGATCATACCGGAAGATTCCCCGGCCGTGGTAGTAGGGGTTCATGCCACGATCCTTGCCATCGGGACCTTCCTCCGTGAAGTAAGGATCGGTCCTTTTGTGTTTCACCGGATCAAGGTCCATCACATCCAGAACCCCGTTGATGTAGGCCCGGATATATTGACCATCATAAGTGAACCCGAGTGTGCACCATTTTTCTGTGGGAACTTCATGAGCGGTCGCGGCATAGTCTGCACACCAGGGGAAGGCACTGCCATCTGCCCGGCGCGTCACTCCTCCTTCAGCAGAAATGTGAGGAACAAGCTTGTTGGGCCCACCGTAAGTGGGCATGTTCATGAGCAGGGAGTACTGCCGGGTTCCTGTGTCATCATTGGCCCCCTTCCCTTCGCTCCACATGCCGGCAATCGTGCGGCTCTGCTTGAGATTCACAATCCGAACAGCGGCAAACATGCTGACCTGAGCGTCTGGCCCGCCGATGTTCAAATCACCGGTTTCAGCATAGGGGATGGAGAAATACTGCTTGCCATTCAGATCGGCAGCGTAACCGGAAAACGGACCACCTTTTACGCGGGCAATCGGCCCGCCAACTTCCTTCAGTGGATGTTTCTGCTTGGTCCCCAATGAAACTCGCGGCTGACCGGCTTCCTCGGAAAAGGTCCAGAAGGCCACCAGATCTGCTGTGCTGGTCACTATCTTGGAATTTCCGGGAGGAGTCTCTGCCGCATCCGTTCTCGCCGAACCGACCAGCATCGCACTTCCGGCTGCCATCCCGGTCTGAAGTAACTGTCGACGTGACCACTGATTCTCTGCTGGCATGTTCTTATTCCAGAATTCCATGAGGAAAGAAAAGGTTGATTTACTATGCAAGTATTTCAACTTGCGAACGGACTCACCGAGACATTGTCAGGCAGAACAGGATACCACAGCCAATCGTCAGAAGCCCACTGCAAACCCAGAGGATTGAAGGCCAGGTTTGCCTGGGCCTGAGAAAAGTAAAAACAAACCCGAGCGGAAGGATAATGGCAATGAGGATCTTTTCGAAGAAGACATAGGGCGCGGACCGGGAATAGAAGAACTCTCCAAATCGCCTGCGGGGGATTGCCAGAAAAGCCAGCGCATTCAGTCCCGTCTCCGTCGGGGAATCCTGTTCAAACCCAAATTTCCCCACTGCCGTGATCGTGCCAATGATGAGCAGCGTCAGGCCCACGCACATTACACTGACACCGAGCATGGCCGGACGATCGATCGGATCAAACTGTGTCATGAGAAAAACAAGAAACAGCAGCATGGCCGCCACGAGAATTAACGCATACCACTTCCACGAAACGGGAGTATCCGGTTTTTCCTGTCGACTTTGTGAGGAACCGCTCCTGCGCGGGGAGTTCCGTTTTCTCTTTCTGTTTTTACTCTTTTGACGAGCCACAAAAACAAAACTTCCTCTGGTTGTAGAACCAACTCAATACCGACCAGACACCTGACTCCATCAAGTGGCCTATCCTGCATCCGGAGCGAGGAGTGTTCTCAGGAGATGAATCCGATCCTGCATCTGGCTCATCACTTTCTGATTGTCCAGCCGGGTGGCATCCTCCTGGAGCTGAAGACAGTCGCTAAGCATAAACTGCAGATATTTCAGTTGCTGCGGATTCAGATGAACCAGTCCCGGCTCCTCAAGATCAGCCACAATACTGCGGCCGGTCACTTCCTGGTAGAACCGGTCGATGGTAGCGCGACGCTCGGACATCGATTCATCGAGCCAGGTCACAATCTGAGACGCAGAGTAATCATCCGGGAAAAACCGATGGTAGTTGACCAGCAGCAGGCTTTCCACGACCAGTGAGATCAGCAGGACGGCAATGGTCCACCACAGAAACTGATTCTTCCCGACCTGCCTTTCAATGGGTGTGCTGGTCGCAATTTCCTGCCCTTGCGCAAAGGCGCGGAGATCGTCCATCATCGCCTGAGCCGACTGATAACGCAGCGAAGGCTTCTTGGCAGTGGCCTTGAGCAGAATTGATTCCAGGTCGACTGGAATCATGGGATTCACTGAACGGGGACGGATGACTTCCCCATCAAGAATGCAACGCATCAGTTCCGAACGATTAGACTGGGGAAAGGCTGGCCGATTGGTGCACAGCTCCATCAGGGTCAACCCGAGTGCATAGATATCACTGCGGGCATCCACCTGGCCATGAAACCGTTCCGGTGACAGATACCGCATCGTGCCAACCACATCCTGATCGCCCGTCAGGGAAAGTTCTTTGTCCGATTTGGCCAGCCCGAAATCCGAAAGCCATACGACCCCTTCACGATCGATCAGCAGGTTCCCGGGCTTAATATCCCGATGCAGCACGCCATGGTTGTGGGCATGATCCAGACCTCGGGCCGCCTGAATTCCAATGCGGGCAATCTGGCGCCATGAATCCGGACGCAAAACCCAGCGGGGATCTTTTTGCTGGTTGGCGTCCTCTGTGTTTCTTACATGGTCAACTTCAAAGGCAAGGCTGTCCTCATCGAGCGTTTCCTGCTCATCACCAAGAGGGACTCCCTGCTCGAGAAACTGGCGATAAACTTCGTGCGATGATAACGGAGTCGAATCCTGCGCTCTCCGCAGGATGACCCAGTCCAGACCAACCCCCTCCACCAGCCGCATCGCAAAATAGCAGCGTCCATCGGATTCACCAAAATCGATGATTGGCACGATATTTCGATACGACAGCCGAGCCACGGTGCGGGCTTCCTGGGAGAACCGTTCCCTGCGCTCCTGCTGGCGTCCGAACTCTCGGGGCAGCACCTTCAACGCGACCCGACGCTGCATCGATTCCTGCAGGGCTTCGTAAACAATTCCCATCCCCCCCGCTCCAATTTCCCGGAGCAGACGGTAGTCCCCCAATTGCAGACCACTGTTGATGGAGATTTCGTCAATAGCGTGGGCGCTGCTGGGAGGTTGCTCACGATACTTTTCGAGAGCGGCCAGGGTCGGAAAGAGTTCCAGGATTTCATCCCGCTGATCAGGATGCTCATCGGCAAACTGTTCGATATTGATCTGTTCTCCCGAGCGGGAGCGATCAACAAATTCACTGAACAGCAGTTCGAGTGGATCGCGATCAATATCGGAACGAGACATGCCAAATTACCGGTGGCCCACGGTGAAAAGAATTGCACCGCTTGATTCTGGAAAACTGCACCAGTAACTTCAATCGGTTTTCATGTCTTCCCGCTACATTTTTGCATCTGATCGGGAAAAAGATCTGCTCATGTCCAACTCTGGCCCGAATCCTGAATCAGCTCCTGCGCCAAACCCTGCTCCTCAGGAGTCGAGCAATCAAACGACCGGCAAAGCAGACCAGGCAGAACTGTTTACCGTTTCTGATCGCCGGGTGCTGGCCATAATCTGCCTGATTCTCCTTTCCTGGGCCGGTCTGCGAATCCTGGTCCTCTCAAACTGGAAACGGGAGGAGATTGTCATCCATCGGCAGGCTCCCATCACTTCCGCTTATGTTGTGGATGTGAATCGGGCAACCTGGATTGAACTTTCCCTGCTGGACGGGATTGGAGAAGTGCTGGGCAAACGAATTGTGACATTCCGGGAAGAACAGGGTCCCTTTCAATCGATTGAGGAATTGCGGAAGATTGAAGGAATCGGTCCCAAAACGTTTGAGAAGATCCGCCCCCAGATTCAACTGACGGTTCCCGACTCCGCAGATCCTCCGAAATAGACGCCTTCGGCCAGTCTGAGACGAACCCCCGGCCCCCTTTACTGTCGGTCCGGTTCGAGGATACGTGATTCCCGGGCTGATCGTAACAAATACTCAGGACTTGGTTGTCCATTTTCGGCATTCGGGGCGTTGACCAGGGAATCTCATTCCGGCTCCCCGGATAGACCGGACACAACCTGATGCGAGGAAAAGGATTGCGATCATACTGTTCGTACGGATCAACGGGGAAGAATCCGCTCCGGAGTGACGACTTTTCAGAATAGTAGCTCGATACCCGCTGAATTTCCGGATACAATCCGGCACAGCGTCTTCGCAGCAGGGAGATTGTACGGACTTTGGACTCTCTCAATCTGCGATCAGCCATCCAAACAAAGCGGTGAACATTTCATAGATAACGAACGAAGGCGGAAATCCGTGTCGACAACAGAGAAACCGGCGACTCGACAGGCCCAGTATAACGGGGCCGAAATCATGATTCAGGCTCTGATTCATCATCAGGCCAAGTACATTTTTGCTTACCCGGGCGGGGCCAGCATGCCCCTGCATCAGGCGCTGCGAAAGTACCGTGAATCCATCCGCACCATCCTGCCACGTCATGAACAGGGTGGAGCATTTGCCGCTCAGGGGATCTCCCGCACAACCAATGAGGTTGGCTTGTGCATGGCCACCAGTGGTCCGGGTGCCACCAACCTGGTGACCTCCATTGCCGATGCCAAACTGGATAGCGTTCCGCTGATTGCGATTACTGGTCAGGTTCCCCAGAGCGTCATCGGCAGCGATGCCTTCCAGGAAACTCCGATTGTGGAAGTCTGCCGGGCAATCACCAAGCATCATTACATGCTGACCGATATCCGCGATGTGGCCCGCGTGGTGAAAGAAGCTTTTCACGTGGCCACCACAGGTCGCCCCGGTCCCGTCCTGATCGATTTCCCGAAAGATGTTCAGCTCGCTTCCCTGCCGGCTGATGAAGTCGATTTCGATCCCCCGATGAATCTCCCCGGTTATCGCCCATTGATTCCCGATGTTGCTCCGGAACAGATCAAACAGATCGTGGCAGCCATCCGTCGGGCCAAAAAACCAATCCTGTATGTGGGTGGGGGCTGTATCCTGTCCGGTGCCTCTGACGCACTGCGGGAATTTGTCGAGAAGACTAAAATCCCGGTTGCCATGACCTTGATGGGACTGGGCACATTCCCCGGCACGCACGAGTTGTCTCTGCACATGCTGGGGATGCACGGAACCGTGTATTCCAATCTGGCAATCGATCAGGCCGATCTGCTGCTGGCGTTTGGCGTCCGTTTTGACGACCGCGTGACCGGCAAACTGGACGAGTTCGCCAAGCATGGAAAAATTGTCCACGTTGATATCGATCCTTCTGAAATCCACAAAAACAAGGAAGCACACATTCCTGTCGTGGGGGATGTCCGCCTGGTGATCGAACAGTTAAATCAGACACTCACGGTGGATGATGTGCCTGATCTCACCGAATGGCATAACCAGGTGAAGGAGTGGAAAGAAAAATTCCCGCTCCATTACGCCAAGTACGAAACGGAAATTCCACAGCAGCATGCCATCCACACCCTGTATGAACTGTCTCACGACCGGGACCCGTTTATCGCTGTTGGTGTCGGCCAGCATCAGATGTGGGCGGCCCAGTACTTCAAATTCGATAAACCGAAACGCTGGTTGAGTTCTTCAGGCTTGGGAACGATGGGTTTTGGATTGCCTGCCGCCATGGGAGTACAGACCGCTCATCCGGATGCCCTCGTGATTGACATTGAAGGGGATGGCTCATTCCAGATGAACATCCAGGAACTCGCCACACTGGTTTGCGAGGACCTGCCGGTCAAGATCATGCTGCTCAACAACCAGCACCTGGGAATGGTGGTGCAATGGGAAGACCGCTTCATGGAAGGACGTCGAGCCCATACCTACCTGGGACCGGTTCACAAGCCGGAAGCCCTGGGCGATGGCACGGGAATCGTCGGTGATGACATCTATCCCAACTTTGTGAAAATCGCGGAAGGTTACGGCATTGCCGGGAAACAGGTACGGGATCAGAAAGATCTGGCCCAGGCGATCCAGACGATGATCGACCACAAAGGCCCTTACCTGCTGGAAGTCATCTGCCCTTATCAGGAGCATGTGCTGCCAATGATTCCAAGCGGAAAAACCGTGCGGGATATCATCATCGAATAACGGAACCCTGAGTGATCAGAATCCATTCAACAACAAAGGCCCGCACGAAAAAATCGTGCGGGCCTTCTTGTGCGCATTCCGACAGGTTTGCCAGGTCGGAATACCGCGGTTGGTTTCAGATCGTGTTTAGTTTTCTCGTAGCGGGCAGAATCCTTTAATGGACGGAGTATTCACACCGCCAGCCGCTGCGACAAAACCAGTCATGGTCTAGCCGAGATATATTTCCGTGTAGAGGCCGATAGGGGCACTGGTCAGAAATCGGGGAGACTTGATTTCCTGGTGTTCAGGATCCCTTCTCATGGAGCCCGTTTCAAAGGTGGGCAGGGGGACATAACGAATCTGCTGCGTCAGACCCGCATCCAGTTCGGTCATGCAACCGATGCCAAATTGATCATGAACAGTATGGGTTTCATTCGGTGCGAAATCTTTCAAAGCGATTTCCTCCAACACAACCGGATGCCAGCTCAGATACCGGGGACGCATTCGAATGCGATACCGTGCATTCCAGCGTTCTACCTCGGATCTGCAGGTTTGCCTGGACTCCGTCAACATTTAATACACCGATCCAATGGTCCTCAGATTTCCTATCACCTCAATACTGGCATCGGCAGCTGACCAGCCTGGCAGTGTGTTGGATCGGAAAAGTTGATGCAGGTTTCTCAGTTTGCCCAGGACGCAGCCTTACCGTGGGCAGGACAGTTTTGACTGCGATAACACGGCTGGTTGACAGAACCGGAATGAGCGTTAAATCCGGAAGCAAAACACCGGAGCTAAAATACTTTCAGCCGAGACACTCATCCCCAGACTGGGGCATCTGTATCTCGGCTGAAAGTTTTGTGCAGAGTCTTTCTGGGCTGTAACTCCTGTCGGCTTCGTTTTATTCACCTGACAGGGACTGGCCGCGAAGTTCGTCGGAGGTCGAAAGCTCGCTCGGAGCAGTCAATCCGCCTCGCAGCAGCAGACCATCGATTTCTGCACGAGCCTGTGCCAGTTCTTTCCGTGCTTCAATTGCTTTCAACTGGACATCCAGCAGGGTGCGTCGCAACACGAGAATTTCAATGAAGCTGAATTCTCCGAGCTGGTATGCGGAGCTGGCCAGCTCATAGGCTGACTGTGCCTGAGGAATCACCTGCTGTTCATAGGTCATGACGGCGGCACGGGCAGAGTCATACCGTTGAGCGACCAGGGCCAGCCGTGATCGCAGATCATTCTGCATCCGCTCTACTTCATGTGTGGCTCGGCAATATTCCGCGTAAGCTGCCGCAATGTTTCCCTCATTCGCGTTACGAACCGGTAGCGATCCTCCCACCTGCAGGTTGACCATGGCGGCATCGGTTCCATTATCAAAACCGGTTCCGACGTTCACGGTCACATTGGGAACCGCCTGCACCTGCTGACGACTCAGTTCAGCCCGTGCCTGGGAAACCTGCTGGACAGCAAAGGCAAACTCCGGACTGTTGCACTGAATCCGTTCCCGCTCCACATCCCAGTCGAGCTCCACCAACTGTGTGTTCTGCAGTGGCTCAATCATCACTTCAGACAGAGCTGGCAGCCCGACGATTGCCGCCAGATTTCGCTGGGACATCGTGATCGCAATTTCCGCCTGGGCGAGCGTGAGAGTGGCTTCACGATGCTGCACCTCAGCCTGCATGACTTCAACTTTGGTGGATTCCTGCGATTCAAAACGGACGCGGGCCACTTCCAGACCTTTCTGGGTAACTTCCGCAAAAGTGCGAGCCACGTTCCGGCGCTGATGAGCGGCACACAGTTCGAAATACGCCACCCTGACATCGGTCAACACCCGTTGACGCTGTGCCTCAAGCTCCCAGATCTGGCTCTGGGTGGCATGCGCCAGAACATTCCGGTTCAGCCCCAGTTTATTTCCGCGAACAATCTGCTGCTCGTAAAACACACCAACCTGATCGGTCCCCTCATCAGCCAACTGCTGGGCAAACATTCCGACTGTCGGATTCGGCTTCAGGCCTACCTGATACTTCAGGTTACGCGCCCGGGTAATCGAGGCTTCTGCCTGCCGCAAGGTCGGATTGGATCCAAGAGCAATCTGCTCCAGTTCCACCAGCGAGACAGCCCCGAGCTGCAAATCACACTGGCAGTCGAGAGGTTCCTCGGAGATCCAGCTTTCCGGAATCGGCTGCAGGGCAGGCTCCGCAACGGTTTCTGAGCCCTCTTCTCCCGATACGAGCATCACGGCGGATTCGGCTTCCGATTTGGCTTCCGGTTGCGGAACAGATTTCTCAATCTGCGGCTGGGGTTGGGTTACGGGAGCAGGAGCGGGAACCTTGGCTGTTTTCTGGGTAAAGTTGTTCACTGATGAGGTATGCACACAACCTGTCACCGCAATCGCAGTGACCATGAGGCAGCGAAAGCTGATTCGTCGGAGCGTACCACGTCGTTTCAGCAGGTTCACAGTTGAAACCGTCATCATTTCACTCACTTCCACCGTAGCGCATTCGTTTGGAGATCCGGCAACACGGGATATCGGTTATCCCTCATTTCGGACATATTCCGCAGAGCAGTGCAGACTGAAATAATGTGCTTATTCGGTTTGACTGGTTCTGTTCCGAGGATTCCTCACAGCCCGCACAGATCTCACAATCGGACCCTGAAGATGCACAGGCGTTACAGCAAAAGTCTGCACACTCAGAAAAACAGGGCTTGAAATCGGCGTTGAGAGGGGGACAGCATTAGCCATAACCTTCTTCCTCTATGGCACTTAGCACTCATAATCAGCCGTCAGGGAATGAGTCGTTCGAGGACTCGGCCATACGCTCCCAGGATGCCTTCATGAAAGCAGATGCAGCGGACGTGTGCTGGCTGCTGCCAGGTTCTCAGATCCTCGATGATCTGCAGCAAAGCAGTTTCGGTCGCCAGATCGAGTGGATACCCATATGCTCCAGTGGAAATTGCCGGGAAGGCGATGCTCTGGCAGTTCAGTTCCCGGGCGAGACGCAGGCACTCACTGTAAACCGACCGGAGCAGGTCTGCTTCCTGGAAACGACCTCCCTGCCAGATTGGCCCGACTGCATGGAAGATGTAGCGGGCGGAGAGTCGGCCGGCATCGGTAACCACTGCATGACCTGCCGGACAACCTTCTGGATAACGTTCCCGCGTCTGCTGCATCGGCAGAGGTCCAGCCGCTCGATGGATGGCTCCATCCACACCTCCACCTCCAGCCAGAGCAGAGTTGGCGGCATTCACGATGGCGTCGGTCTGCTCGAGGGAGATATCTCCCACATCCAGTTCCAGAAGACAGCTTCCAATCTGTTTTCGCATCACGGTGGTTCTGCAGTACGTTGATGTTTACGTGGTTTCTTCCCCACGAACAGGAAGAGAGCGTGCGAATTGCTCGGGGGAAAGCTCAGGTTGTGTGACATTTCTCAGCAGAAAATATTCAATATGCCGAATCGGCCAGTGGGCTTCGATCGGATCCCGATACAAGAGGGGAGTTTGTGCTCCTGACCAGCCGGAGCGGTGACAACCTCGCTCGGCAGAAGCAATCGAGGCATAAGACTGGCTGGCCAGGTACTCATAGGCTTCCCGGGAGAAGTCTGCAAATTGACCAAAAGGCCAGGCGAAATGATTCACCTTTCCGACCAGCGATTCGAGCGTGGCTCGTCCTTCCTCAAATTCCTGCTGAAAGTGCTCAGCCAGCAGGTCGCTGACACGCGGATGCGTCTGGGTGTGATAGCCAATTTCCATTCCCTGATCCAGGAGCTGCAAAATCTCATCCCGGCCCATCAGGTCAACCGGTGCGATTTTCAGGCGATCCTGACAGAACCGGATTTTGTCGGCATCGTTCTGACAATCAAGGATGGCAGGCGGCAGAAAAAAGCAGGCAGACAGCCCGAACTCTTTCAGAATACGGACTGCTCTCAGACAGCAAGTGAAACCATCATCAAAACTGAGCGCCAGAGTTGGAGCATTGATCTGCGAATTACGAATTGCATCAACTGCGGTTGAGTAGGAAACAACCTGGTATTGCTGCGTCAGGTAATTCAGCAGTTTCCGAAAGGAGTCTTCCTCATCCTCAAAGATGTGGTGCAGACAAAGCAGTTGAACGCGGGGCGTGTGTGCGAGCTGCAGCCTCTGTCTGCGACTCAACAGACTGAGCGTATCCAGCGCCAGATGCCGCGCATAAAATCGCGGTGTGCGGCGTCGGAAATCAACCTGTCGAGCCAGAAAAGGCATAACTCAGATGCACCAGAAATGATAAAAACCGGAGAAGTAATGATCTGCCGGGAATGGACCA
>JAGQQT010000680.1 GCA_020426065.1 Planctomycetaceae bacterium
TACGAGCTGATCGAAAAACCCTGCGTGCACTTTGTGACCAAATACGATCACTGCGGCCATCCTTACCAGGTCAAAGTAGTGACTTATGAAACCGTTCGCGTGCCTGTCTTCAAAGAAGTCAAAGTCTGCTACTAAGCCGACATAAAATCCTGATTGTGTGCCACAGGCATTGCCAGTGTCAGTGCCAGAAATTGAGTATGGATCACACTGGCAGAGCCAGTGGCACACAGTACATGAAATAAAACTTCGCAGCGAATGGGTGCTCTTCCGGGAGCACTGGTTTGCTGCGAAGTTTTTTATTGACAGGAGTTCTTGCTATTTGTTGAGGATCAGCTTGTTGTTTTTGGTGAGACGCAGGCGATAAATCTGGCCATCATGCTCGACAAGGACTTCCCGCTGACCTCCGGAAAGTTGCTCAAAAGTCAAACAGGGAACGGGTGAGGGGGACGAATTGCTCGTTGTCATGGGCTGTTTCTGCTGGGGGGAGGGTTCAGACATGGGGGTAATTCCATCAATCAGGGACCTGGAACCTGACTGGCTGGCGCGATGGGAGAATTTCAGATTTTCCACCATCGGGCTTGCTGGGTCAGCAATGCACTGCTATCCTATTGAGACTGAGTCTCAGTATCAAGTCTATCGAGTTGCTGAACTCAATTCTGGTCTGCCAGCGATGAAACCGTTCCATAGCCAGCATTTTCTTCAGGTAATCCGGCACAGGATTACAGAAAGACTCTTTTTTCAAGGAGATGCTGATGTTGAAGCGGACTTCATTACGTCGTGCGGGCTTTACTCTGATTGAACTTCTGGTTGTCATCGCGATCATCGCGATTCTGGTGGGATTGCTGCTCCCTGCTGTCCAGCAGGCGCGGGAGGCTGCCCGTCGATCGAGCTGCAAAAACAACCTGAAGCAGATCGGGCTGGCATTCCATCATTATCATGATGTGTACCGCTGCTTTCCAATGGGCTTCAACAGCCAGATCTACGGCCCGTTTGTGGCGATCCTGCCCCAGCTCGAACAGACCGCCGTCCAGGACAGTTACGATTTCGATCTCTATTACACCGATCCGGCGAATCTGGCTGCGATCAATCGGACACTGCCGGTCTATCTGTGTCCGACCATGACCCTGCCTCGAGCAGTCCCCGAATTATCCTGCGATGAACCGGGTGGACCGGCCAGTTATGGCTGCTCAACAGGCACTTCATCGATTGCTTCGGACGGAGTCTTTGACGGGTACGTGATCAAGGGATGCCGTCGTATCGCAGACATAACCGATGGAACCTCCCATACCATACTCGCGGGAGAATTCAATTATCAACTGGTCGACTACCTCTGGTCATCCAGTCCGCTCTCGTGTGCCGCAAATCCTGCACTGAACGGCTCACCCCGCTGGGGGAGCCATCGCTGGGCACCAGCTTATCCCGGAGTTTCCCTCGGCGATACCGGCGGTGAGTTTAATGTGAATCTGGCCGTGAACCGCTCCACCTGGAGAAGTGATCATGCAGGAGGAGCCCAGTTCAGCCTGGCGGACGGGTCGGTCCGCTTTGTCAGCGAAAATGCTGCCGCTGATCTGCTCGACAATCTGGCGGGAATTGCCGACGGCAATGTTGTTGGCGAATTCTGAGCGAACCACTCATTCACGAATGTGAGTGCAAAATTATCTTGCACAGAATTCAGGTATTACCAAGCTCGAACCCACGGCGAGTGCCTCGCGGCTCAACTTTACAGCACTTCGTATTGAAGCCAATCCAGCAGAGGATGGAAATCATGAATCACCTTTTCAGAATTAGTTTGTCTGGCCTGCTCTGCCTGTTCGCAGGATGTCAACAGCAGGTGACTGCCCCCCTCAAAGCTCCCCGCGAGTCAGTGACCGGATATGTGACCCTCAATGGAAAACCGGTGCAGAAAGCGGCAATTGTTTTTGTGAACCACTCGGTAAGCCCGGTTATGAAAGTCCGGGCAGAAATCAGCCAGGGGATGTTTCTTGTCCCCAAAGGAGTCGGACCAGGAGTGGGAGTCAATAACGTTCAGATTCAGCCGGTCGTGCGTGATCTGGAAGAATTTGAAGCACTCCGTCGGGAAAAACCCCGGAAAAACATTTCACCCGTGGTGGTTTCGATACCCGCCACTTATCAGCGGGAATCTGCTTTTCAGGTCGAAGTGTCCGAATTCCCTCAAAATAACGATTTCGAATTTCATCTCACTTCGAAATAATGTGAACAACTCACTCTGATCAAGAAAGTTAACCCTATGAATTTTCGATTCTGCCTGACGTTTTGTCTGTTGTCGTT
>JAGQQT010000681.1 GCA_020426065.1 Planctomycetaceae bacterium
CCCCCAATCTCCATCCACTCCCCACCACGCTCCTCCTCACAAGCCGCCAACACCGCCACCCCCAGCGCAAACACCCGGTCATCATGACTGACCCCATCATTCACATGATCAATCCGGCACCGGCCTCCCGATGCCTGCTGCAAATGCACACTCTTCAGTTCCGCTTCCAGATCATCCCCCGCTTCTCCATCAACACTTCCGCAACCCGCATACCAGGCCACTCGCCCTTCCACAATCATCTGCCGCAAGACCACCGCCAGCTGATGATTCCCCTTCCCGCCACCAAATGCGAATCGCTCCATCTCCATCTCCGTTTCATAACGCTGAATCGTCGACAGCAGCTGATACTCATCCACCACAAACCGCACGCAACCAAAATCCCGCTGTACCCGCTCCAGCCACTCTTCCACCCACTTCACCGGCACCGGCCTTCCAGCTCCTGGCACCACCACATCCATCCGGTCAACCACCAGCCGCTCACCCGCCCAGTGAATCACCACCCCCACCGTGTAGTCATGCTTCTCGGCATAGTCCACCGCCGCGACATACCGCACACCACACTCTCCCCGCTCCCGCTCCACCAGTGACTCATCCCGGCATCGCGCCACTTCCTCTTCCGAAACAAATCCACCCCGACTCTGCTGCCACCGATTCTCCCACAAACGGGCATACACACTCTCCGGCAGCAATCCCCGCTGATCCTCCAGCCACTTCCGATCAATCCACGGTGCCCGACAACCATCCAGCGAAGAAAAGTACCACTGATCACTCCGCCGCGCCTGCTCACGCACCTCCCACTGCCATCCGCACCCAACTCCCGCATTCGTCAGCACCGCCAGCACACTCTGCTTCTTCTTCGCCGCCGAGGACACCAGCGAATACCACAAGTCAGGCTTCTCCCAGTGAGACAACTCATCACAGATCACAAAATCCGGTAACAATCCCCAACTGCTCCGGGCATCAGAGGACAGCACCGAAAGACGACTCCCCGTTCTGCTATTCACAACCGCATACTGACGAAACTCCAGATCCGCGCAGTATTCAGGGTTCAACTTCGCAATCCGCTCCACGGCTCTCCGAATCAGACCCGCCTGATCCCGATCCGCTGCCGCCGCAACCCCCTCCACCCGCCTCCCGCTGTTCTGCAAAATCCACGCCAGTTGAACCGCCATATCCGTTGTCTTCGAATGCCCTCGTGGCCGCTCCACATACGCCCGCTGAAACCCACCTCCTCGCACCAGCCCCGCCAGACACTTCCAGCTCAAATCCAGCGCCTCATAATCTGCCTCCTGCCAGTCCTGGATCTCATCCCGTAAACAGACTCCACTTCCCTCCTCAAGCGTCAGCAAATCCCGAAATCTCTTCGGCTCTCTCCTCGCCGTTCGCTTCCGCAATTCCTCCTGCAAGCTCAACCGGAATCGCAATTTCCTCCGCACGCGCCCACTCCAGCAACTCTTCATCACTCATCCCATCCCAGCCCAGTTTCAGCTCCTCACGTTCACCACATTGCCACTCCGGAGGCGGACGCGATTTCAACCATTGCGTCATCGCCGAAACATTCCCCTTCATCGCCTCCTGATACAACCGGGCCGCCACATTCTGACTCAAAACATCCGCAACCTTCTCCACCAGCTCCCGAAACGGCTCATCCTCTGCAATGGCTTCCAGCACTACAAACAGATCCAGCTTCAACTGCTGACAAGCCCCCGCTGGACTCGCACCTCGCAGCAGCATCTGCACGTAAGCCTCCCGATCCTCCTCACTCAAACTCGTCCGGATCATCTCCCTGGATTCAATCCCTCCAGCAACTCCACGCACCCGCCGCGACTTCCGGAACATCATCTCTCCCCATTCAAGAACTCAATCCAACGCACTTCGCTGCCAGATGAAATACTCCGGGTGCGCAAATCGACTCTTCCGATGCGACTCCTCCGACAGCAATGCACTCCTCCCCTTCCGGTTCGTCCCATAAATTCCCGAATGACTCCTCCTCGACCGCTCTCCCCGAATCTCCATCGAACCCACTCGCAAAAAACCCGCCCGCTCAAAAAACGGATTCACCCGACCCATCTCCGCAACCGCTTCTACAAACCGAGAACCACTCAACTCACAGCTTCTTCTCACGAAACTCGAACTCAAACCCGCTCCCCGATACTTCGGATCAAGCACAACCCGCGACAACGTCAACACCTGACCGTTCAATGCCCGACAACTCAGACTCGTCCGCTTCCCGCTCAATCCGAAAAAGCGGTTCCTTAACCGCAAAGACAACGCAGGC
>JAGQQT010000682.1 GCA_020426065.1 Planctomycetaceae bacterium
TCGCACCTCCCTCCAATACTCTGCATATCGGACTTTCCTGGGAGGATTACAAACCCGAACGACCGCGAAAAACATCGCTCTCGGTACCGCGAGGCAATCGCTGGACAGTCAGGCTTTCGCTTTATCCAGGACAGGGAACCAACATCAGCGGTCCACTTGATATGCAGGTCCAGGGGTTGCCACCGGGGATAAGAATGCTTTCCCCACAGCTTCCCGACTTGCAATCGGTCTGGCCGATGACCCTGATTGCCGATGCGGACGCCTCACTCGATGCGTCACTCATCAATGTGACGGCAAATCCAGCAGCAGGAGGGGATTCCTTCGAAACGGTCAACCAGCAGAACCTCCAGCGGGTCTCGTATTCACACTATCCCTGGAGAAATGTGCGTGTCAGCCAGTTTGCCACGGCAGTCAGTGAGCCAGCAGGATTCTCAGTTGAACTCGCAGCTCCCAGCCAGGCACTGATGCGAGGATCTGAAATGACGATTCCCGTGCAGATTGTGCGGGAACCTGGATTTGACGAGCCACTGGAAATGCAGTGCGAATTTGCTCCGGCTGGAGTTGGCACATCGCCAGCCCTCGTCGTTCCTCCAGGTGAAAGCACAGCATCTCTGACACTCTCCGCCGAGGCCAGCGCCAAGCTCGGAAGTTCACCTCTGTATGTGATGGTCACCACGACAGAGGCCCGGGGAGGGAAAGAGAACAGCTCCGTGAAGGGAGACACAAACCTGGGATCAGAACGTATCCGGGTTTCTTCAGAAGTTGTGAATATTGAAGTTGCCGAGCCCTTCGTTTCCCTCGCAAGTGAGCCTCAGAGTGTTCGTAGAGGGAACCGGATTGAATATCGCTGGTCGGTAAAGCAGGTCAGACCTTTCGAAGGGCAGGCCACCGTGAGCATGCTTGGCCTGCCGGTCGGGATGTCCGCTGTCGGGCCAGCACCAACCATCGACAAAAACTCAACGGAAGTGAAAGTGGAACTGGAAGCTACCGACGACGCCCTGCTCGGACTGGTGAATGATCTCAAATGCGATGTGCAGTTCTCTGTTGCCGGTGAAGTGATTCATCTGCGAACGGGTTCGGGAAAGTTGCGGATCGATCCCAGACTGGAAAAGTAAGTCGGCTGATCAATCAGATAGCAGAAATGCAAAGGATAAGACTGTGAGTATGAAATCGATCCTCATCCTTCTGGCGGCAGGCTTGGCTCTGATCCCGGGTGCCGTTCATGCGGAGGATGCCTCCCAGCAACAGCCAGCTTCCCATTCGTCAGCTGTTCCGAGTTTTCGTCGCGACGTCATGCCGGTGTTCTTCCGGGCAGGTTGTAACGCTGGCACCTGCCATGGGTCAGCCCGTGGTAAGGATGGCTATATGCTTTCGCTATTCGGGTTCGATCCCGCAGGGGATTATCGACGGACCGTTGAGGAAATTCCGGGTCGCCGGGTGAATGTCGCTTTGCCCCAGGAAAGCCTGCTGCTGCTGAAAGCAACAGGTGCCGTTCCTCACACGGGAGGCAAGCGGTTTGAACGTGAGAGTGAACTGGCTCAAACCCTCACGGCATGGATTGAGGCGGGAGCTCCCGATGATGTCGGCAGTGTTCCCGACGTGGCTGATATTGCCGTTTCAGAACCTTCACTGGTATTTGAACAAACTGGACAAACCCAGGATATCCGGGTCACCGCAACCTATACCGACGGCTCCACCCGCGATGTGACTTCGCTGTCGCTGTTTGGCACCAATAACCCCAGTGTTGCGGAGATTGACCCCAATGGCCGTGTGACTTCCAAAGGCCCGGGTGACACAACTGTGTTCGCGCGGTTCAGTCGGTTCACGGTTGGAGCAGAAGTGATCGGGCTTCCTCCCAGCGAGGGCTTTGTCTGGCCCAATCCTCCTGAAAATAACTTTATCGATCGACTCGTTTACGAGAGGCTGCACAAATTACGAATCGCGCCTTCGGAAATTTGCGATGATGAAACCTTCCTCCGACGCATCACACTCGACCTTGCCGCTCGCCCCCCGACAGTTCAGGAATACGAAGAATTCATGGCCGATCCTTCCGAGGATAAGCGGGCCCGGAAAATTGATGAACTACTCGCCAGTGAAGATTTCACTGACTACATGACTGCGCTCTGGGGCGAACTCTGTCGCATCAACAGTCAAGACTACACCGGTCGGGCCGACTCCCATAAGCCAGCCAATGCATTCTATTCCTGGATTCGAGATCAGGTTGAGGAAGACCGTCCGTTTGATGAGGTCGTCGCTGATATGGCCACGGCCGTAGG
>JAGQQT010000683.1 GCA_020426065.1 Planctomycetaceae bacterium
GGAACAAAAATGTTGGCAGCCCGTGCCTATCTGAAAGCCTCATATATTTTAAGCGACGGAAATGAATCGGCTGCAGCGCAATACCGGAAGTTTGCTGAAAAGGCGATCAGATTACAGGAAGGCAGAACGATTCAGGAAATTGAAATCGAGTTCAAACAGGAAATTGCCCAGGGGGATCAACTCATTCAACAAATAGCGGATGACGAACAGCGCTGGATTGAGGAGGGAAGAAATCTGGATGAGGAGTTCGCAGTCAAGTATCTCAATCTGCCTCCGATGCAGATCAACAAGGCCGACTACATCCCGATAACATACAATCGAGTCCAGAGAACAATCGATCGAAATCCGCAGTGGATGCTAAGTGCTGTGGCTGTCCTAAGCATGATCCTGTTCCTGCTTTATCTGCATAGAAAAATCAACAAAAACAGTGATCCCCAACAACCTCAGCCGCTCCGTTAATTGGGTTAACTTCGTAGGTCAGGCTGTGCCTGACCTAAACTCTGCACGTCGATGAAGAGTTGCTCAACTCTGGTTCACCATTCCCTGTTGTTCCAGTTTGGGGAGTGCGAGCAGGGTCGACTGGACGGTGGCGAACAGTTCGCTCCTGGGGATGGCGGCGGCGGACTGGAGGTCTTCCAGCAGGTTGCCCCAGACGTGGAGTTGGAGTTGCTGCAGCAGCCAGTTTTTGCGGATTTCCACAAAGCTGTGATGGAACTGATGGAACCAGGCTTCCAGAAATCGCATACCCGTGGAAGTTCCGGATGAGAGAGCCTGTTCCCCGACGGCTGCGGTGACGGTGCCGGCGGTGATGTCTCCAGCAAAGTGCAGGGCAGCCTGCAGGGCGGTGTCGGTCATGACTGGCATGACGGCATTCCCTACCGGGCCGAAGCCGGTGGCAAACAGTCCGACGGTGACAGCCGGGCGAGCGGCGGCGGCGAAGGAATCGAGCCGTTTGAACATCTGGTACCAGTCTTTCCGCTCATCTCGAAAGTGGGTCATCTGCACGCGGACCAGTGCCTGCAGTTCCCGGTCAAAACCGGATTCCTGATGAGCGGCCTTGAGGCGAGCGATGGTTTGCTGTCGGGTCTGACCGGCAACCAGTTTCTTCAATCGGGGAGCCAGAACAGGATGACCATGATCGGCCAGTGCTTCCAGCCGGTCGTAGATGGCACTGAGTTGAATCTGGATCGTCCGCCATTCCTCATTGCGATAACTGGTCAGCCAGGCCGGTTCCTCGTTTTCATCACTACTCTGGAACTGGCGGATGGGCCACATCAGGCCATGGCCGATCGTATCGTAAAAGCCGTGCACCGAAGCCTGCCAGCCGGTGCGATTCTCTTTCCACCAGTTGCGGATTTCCTGAATGACAATCCGATTGGGGAGCACGGGCCAGGAGACGGCCAGATCCTGCATCCGGCTCGTCAACCGCTCCTGGGCATCGGCATGAATGCGGGCCTGCGAGCGGATGTTTTCCAGAAACGAGGGAATGCCGGATTCGTGATCCTTGAGGGTCGCCAGTGCTCCAGAGAGGGATTTGAGCTTGATCTCGTCGAACCGGAGTTGAGAGAGATCCTGCATCAGATTGCGGGCCTGATCATCGTGCTGAACCTCATTGGGTTCGGTGGGCCATTCCCGCTGATAGAACGCCAGCTGGTTCGATTCGGCTGCCCGGCGATCGTGCGGAGCGACGTAAACGTATTCCGGATCAATCCCGGTTTCCTCACAGAACGTCTTGAGCCAGATCGGCCAGTATTCATCATCTTCGGGGAGCAGCAGCTGATTGAAGATGACGACAATCGATTTGTCTTCTTCAGCCGCCGCCCGGAAAAACCGCTTCACGGCGGCATCGTTGTATTTCTGCTGGGTGAGGACGGTGATCAGCACATCGGCTGAGCGGCGGATTTTGTCGGCCCGGGCCCAGTTTACTTCCGCATCACTGTCGATATCGGGGGTATCGAGCAGGAGCAGATTCGCCGGCGAACGGGAGGACTGTTTCCAGAAGAGCAGGTCCGTTTCGGAAAACTGGAGGGCGTCGGAAGGTTGCAGGACCTGACGGAGTTCGAATTCGCTGAAGATTTCCTGGAGTGCCTGTTCTGTCGCGAACCGGTCCGGAACCAGGCAGGTCGGATGTTTGGTGCCCGAAGCCAGGGGGCTGGTTGCCGAGACCTGTTCTCCACATAAGTGGTTAAATACCACACTCTTACCGATATTGGTGCCACCCACCACCGCCACAACCAGATACGATTGATCGGTGAGCTGGGGGAGCAGCTTCTG
>JAGQQT010000684.1 GCA_020426065.1 Planctomycetaceae bacterium
GATGATGGGGTGGTGGGCCGGGCAGAACTGTTTGAGCAGACGGCAGACGGGTTTGTCCGACACGTGATCCTGGATCATGTCCGACGTGTCGCTGATATCCAGCCGGGAGATTTCGACGGAGATGGAGATCTGGACCTGACCGTAGCGGTATTCGGTTACAGCCGGGGAGAAATTCTCTGGCTGGAAAACAAAGGCAATTTCCAGTTTGCCGATCATCTCCTGCTCAATGCCCCCGGAACCATTCACGTTCCTGTTGCGGATTACGACAACGATGGTGACCTGGACATCACTGCCATCGTCACGCAGGATGAAGAAGAACTGTGGGGCTTCGAAAATGATGGACAGGGGCATTTCACTGCGCAACGGCTCTGGTTTACGATCAATTTCGACTTGGGAGGAGCGGGGCTGGTTGCCGGAGATCTCGATCAGGACGGAGACACCGATCTGATTTTCCCCGCCGGAGATAACCTCGAAGATCTTGACGCTTACCCGCAACCCTATCATGGCTGCTACTGGTTTGAGAATCAGGGAAACTGGCAGTTTGCAGAAAAACGGATCTCCGATCTGGGTGGGACCTATGCTGCTGACATGGGAGACCTTGATGGAGATGGTGATCAGGATGTGGTCCTGGTCAGCATGACCAATGACTGGGACACTCAGGGAAACGCAAGCCTGGTCTGGCTGGAAAATGATGGCCAGAATCAGTTCAAAACATGGCAGATCACGGACAACCCCATTCATCTGGTGGCAGTGGATCTGGGAGACCTTGATGGAGACCAGAAGCTGGATATCGTGACGGGTGGTTTGAACTTTCGTCGTCCGTTTCAGCGAATCAGTCGTGTAGCCGCCTGGACCCAGTCGACTCAAACACAGGAGCAGCCATGATCTTCGTCCTTCGAATTCTGATCGTGCTGCTGGTAGCCGAAGTTGTCGCCTGTGGGTACTGGATTTCTTCCACACCAACCCTTTTTCGACCACCACTACCGCAGGCCGATTTTCAGGATCCAATCTACACTCGGGAACTGAACAAGGCGGTAGAAGAAACCAGACTTCACGAACCGAACTCATTTGCCAAGCTGGGTGATATCCTGATTTCCCGGGGTTATTACGCCTACGCCGAGCACTGCTATGCCCATCATCTGACTTTGAACCCGGAAGATCTGCGGGTGCGTTTCATGCTGGCTTACTGCCTGGATCGCACCGGACGGGTAAACGATTCCGATGCGTACTATCTGGATGTCGCCAAGGAGAATCCCCAGGAAGAAGACCTGAAAAAACTGGTCAGTCTGGCCAGATACAGCATTGGCCGTAACGCATTACGCAATGAGAAGCAGGCAGATGCCCTCGTCATCTTTCAGAATACTTTCGAGTTTTCACCAGCGGTTGTTCAGTGTGCCAAACTGTTGATTCGCTCCGACAGGGCTCAGGAAGCAATGCCGCTGCTCGATCAGCTGATCGTAGAGATTCCCAATTCACTGGTCCTACGGTTCTGGAAGGCCCGGGCACTGGAACAACTGGGCCAGTCGAAAGAAGCTTTGGAGTCGTTTCACGAGATGGAGCGATGTGCGTATCTGCTCCCCACTGATTTCCGCGTGAGTGTGATGACTCCCATCTACAACTCCTACGGACTTGCCGCTCAGATTCAGCAGATTCAAGCCGCGTTGGGACAGGAAGACCTGAGAAGCGCCCACGATCAGATCACCCGACTGAACATCACTGCAGAGCCTCCCGTTACCCAGGATCGCCTCAGCGCGCTGCGATTGCATGGTGACATTGCCTTGCGAATCCAGAGTCCAACCGAGTTGCTGAAAGTTTCTCAGCAACTCCGTTCCCTGGATGAAGACAGTACCGAAGTCCTGAACTGGGAAGCATCAGCGGCATATATCCAGGGAAATCAGAATGGAGCCCGACAACTCTGGGAAAAACTGACCCTGATGGAGTCGAGCGAACAGCTATTTCGCAACCTGCAGACCTGTTTGATCGCAGCGGGTGAGAGTGAGCAGGCCGACCACATGCTGGCGCTGGGACTGGTGGAAGCCGGTAAACGGAACTTCCGTTTGAATCAGCCCGAGGAAGCGGCCAATTTCTTTCAACAGGCTGTCGAGGTCGACAAATCATTAGAGGACGCCTGGTTCAATCTCGGGTTGATGCAGCACTATCTGAATCTCCCCGAAGCTGCTGCACACTCCTATCAGAAGGCGCTGGAGTTGAATCCCAACGATGGCCGCACGCAGCGTAACCTGCAACTTCTGCCTCCAATT
>JAGQQT010000685.1 GCA_020426065.1 Planctomycetaceae bacterium
GACAACTACCGCTGCACCGATGAGATCCTGTCGGTTGCAAACCGCCTGGTCAGCTTCAATCAGGAGCGACATCGAAAAGTTCTCCGCTCCACCAAGCGAGCCACCGAACCGGTCCGCTTTGAAAAATTTCCCGATGAAACTCTGGAGGCAGAACGGATTGGCCTGGAGATCAGTTATCTGATTGCCAAACGGGATCGGCAGCCTTCTGATTTTGCCATTCTGTTTCGAACCAATGAGCAGCCCCGTCCGTTTGAAGCAGAACTCCGGCGCCGACAGATTCCCTATGTGGTTCTCGGAAGCCAGTCCTTTTTTGATCGGAAGGAAATCCGGGATCTGCTGGCTTACCTGCGAGTCATCGCCCGGCCCGATGATGAATCGGCTCTGCTCCGCATTCTGAACACACCGGCTCGCAGCATTGGGGCTACCAGTGTGGAAAAGGTACTCAAACGAGCGGTAGTCTCGGGAGATACCTTTTTTGATGCCGCCCGGGATGCCGCCAGTGCAGGCGAAATTACAGAACGAATCGCCAAACCGATGCTTACTTTCGAAGCTCAGCTCGGTAAATGGCGCGGACGATTCAAGCAGCCGGGGACTTCCCTCGGGGATACGCTGCGGGCGCTTATTGATGAAATTCAGTATGAGCGTGAAGTGGAGAAGTTGTACAAAGAACCGGCTCAGGTGCAGACACGACTGGAATCGATTACCCAGCTGGAAGATGCCCTGCACGATTATACGAAGCGAACCGCTCATCCCCGACTCGAACATTTTCTGGATGAAATGGCACTGAACGACCGGGATGAAATCGGTGGGGATAACAAGAAAGAACTGGAAAAGAATGCGGTGAAACTGCTCACCATTCACAGCGCCAAAGGCCTGGAATTCCCACGGGTTTATCTGGTGGGAATGGAAGAAGGCCTGCTGCCTCATAAACGTTCGGTAGAAGGAACACGGCAGGACATCGAGGAAGAACGTCGCCTGGCCTATGTGGGGGTCACCCGTGCCCAGGAATCGTTGACGCTCACATTTGCGGAAACCCGGAGAAAGTGGGGAAAACCACGAAAAACAATCCCTTCTCGATTCTTGTTCGAGATGCGATCAGATGCAGAAAACGAGGCCGCCGTGGCCGAAAATGCTGAATCCGGCTGAAAGAGGTTGAAACCGGTTAACCCGGATTGATCTCATCTGGTTCTGGCCGTTGCAAAACTCACGAGATCTCCCGGAATCTCGCGTTAGCGTGCAATGACTTCCCAACGGGATTATACTCGCATCAGGAAATTCCCCGTGCTGGCCGCTGCCTGGTGGAACAGCCAATTCATCTGTTCAGGTCCCGGCGGGATCCTGAGAGTGAGCTGGCAGTGATAGCCCCACTCAGAAATGGTTTTCTCCTCAGCATTCTGAGGAGAGTGTGAGGATTTCGCGGCAGATTTCAGTCTGAAACTGAATCCTGCACATCATGAACTACGGAATCGGATTGAAGACGACAGCCACAGAAATTGACTGAGCGAGGATGGAATGAAGATTACACCAGGTGAAACACGGGTTGGCTTTATCGGGACAGGTGTGATGGGGAAAAGCATGGCCGGGCACCTGATGTCGGCCGGGTTTTCTCTTTCAGTCTATTCCCGCACCAAAGCCAAGTCTGAAGACCTGGTGTCGCGCGGAGCAAAATGGTGTGCCTCACCCAGTGAAGTTGCCGCGAGTTCGGATGTGACGTTTGCGATTGTCGGTTTTCCCAGTGATGTTCGCGAAGTCTTTCTGGGTGAACAGGGAGCCCTGGCGGGAGCGGCTGCAGGCAGCGTCCTGGTTGACATGACCACCAGCGAACCTTCTCTGGCTGTAGAGATCTATCAAGCAGCCAAAGCAAAAGGCGTGCACGCTGTGGATGCTCCCGTTTCTGGTGGAGATATCGGAGCCCGCAATGCGGCTTTGTCCATCATGATTGGCGGGGACAAAGACGTGGTTGATGCCTTACAGCCCTGCTGGGAGGCGATGGGAAAAACAATCGTTTACCAGGGGCCAGCCGGTTCTGGTCAACACACCAAAATGGTGAATCAGACATTGATCGCCACAGGAATGATTGGGGTCTGTGAAGCCTTACTGTATGCCTACAAGGCGGGGCTGGATCTGGAAACGGTGATGAAGTCCGTTTCTTCTGGAGCGGCCGGCAGCTGGTCGCTGTCCAACTATGGACCTCGGATGATGGGAAATGATTTCGCTCCGGGATTTTTTGTCGAGCACTTCATCAAGGATATGG
>JAGQQT010000686.1 GCA_020426065.1 Planctomycetaceae bacterium
GAAAATCTCGTTCTTCAGTGAGCCGTTGCCCGTCATCCCGATTTATCCCGCTTTTGCAATCGCCCTGGTAGCGGTGTTTGCTGGCCAATTTCTGCTTTCGAAAACCGTTTTTGGAAGATACTGCATTGCGATAGGAACCAATGCGGAAGCGGTAAGAATGTCGGGGATCCGCACCGAACCCTATTCGATTGGCGTGTTCCTGATCAGCGGTTTTCTGTGCGGGCTGGCCAGCATCGCACCAACGTCCTTAATGGAAGCCGCCGAGCCGGGAATTGGAATCGGAATTGAACTTTCGGCCATTGCCGCCTGCGTGATTGGCGGAACCAGCCTGATGGGGGGACGGGGAAACATCATCAGTTCTTTTCTAGGTGTTCTCATCATCGCTGTTTTGCAGACCGGCTTGAATTTGATGTCGGTTGCCGACGAGAATAAACAGATCATCACAGGAATTGTCATTATTATCGCCGTCCTGATTGACACCTTACGACGTTACGGAAGAACTGCCCATGAAGCCTGAACTGTTCTGCACACCATGCTGCTTATCGCTGCTGTTGACTGTCCTGTGCTTTTTCAGTGCAGAATCAGCTGCATTCAGTCAGGCACCGGTCCCGCTCATTTTCGATACGGATATCAGCGGAGATGTGGATGATGTCCTCGCTCTGGCCATGTGCCATACGCTGGAGGATCGTGGGGAATGTAAACTCCTGGCAGTGACGATTTCAAAAATCAATCCGCTCACCGCTCCCTTTACCGATGCAGTCAATACATTTTACGGACGTCCGGACATCCCGATTGGCGTCACTCGTGATGCTCAACGTCGGGAGAGTGCCTACCTGAAGCTGGTTCTGCAGAAGGACGGTGATGCCTTCCGCTATCCGCATGATCTGCTTTCGAGTGAGGACGCACCTGATGCCGTTGCAGTATTGCGAAAAACGCTCAGCCAGGCCAAAGATCATTCCGTGGTGATTGTTCAGGTTGGTCTGGCCGCCAATCTTGCCGATCTGCTTAAGTCTCAGGCAGATGAACACAGCCCGCTCGATGGCAAAGCCCTGGTTCGACAAAAGGTGAAGCTGGTTTCCGTCATGGCGGGAGCTTTCCAACCCGTCAATGGGGATGAACATTTTCTGGAAGCCAATGTTCGCAATGGAATTGGTTCCATGCAGTATTTCGCCCGGGAATGGCCCCACGATGTGCCTGTCATCTGGAGCGATTTCCTGATTGGGATTGCGGTGGCTTATCCCCGTGAAAGCATTGCCCGTGACTTTCATTACGTTAACCACCACATTGTTCCGGAAGCTTATCTGTTACACAGCGGACCAAACCACGACCGTCCTTCCTGGGATTTAACGAGTGTTCTTTATGCCGTCCGCCCGGAATCCGGTTATTTCGGGCTTTCAGAAGCGGGACTGGTTTCCGTTGATGATGATGGGTTTACCCGCTTCGCAAAACAGCCGAACGGACGGGATCGCTATCTGACTATGAGTTCTGACCAGCGGATCCGCGTCACTCAGGCATTGCGATATCTGGTCAGTCAGCCATCCGCCATTTCAGGTTCCCGATAATTCTTGCGTGCAATAATGATGAAATGTTTTTCACCGCTGCTGATCGGTTTCATTCTGTTGGCGACACCTCTGCAGGCGGGGGAACCAGTCTCCATTATTTTTGATACCGATATGGCCAGCGATTGTGATGACATCGCTGCCCTCACGGTTTTGCATGCCCTGGCCGATGCGGGGGAAGCAAATATTCTTGCCGTTACCACCAACACCAAAGACGCCAGCAATGCCTCAGCAGCAGCCTGCGATGTGATCAATACATTTTTCGGACGACCAAACATCCCCATCGGCACCGACAAGGATGGCAAGAAATGGTACTGGCGGGATACGCCCAGTTCATACACGGGTTTACTCCGAGATCAGTTCCCGCACGATTGCCCACCCGATTCAGAATGCCCGGATGCGTTAACCGTATTGCGAAAAACACTCGCCTCACAGCCGGATGGATCCGTCGTCATCTGTTCGGTGGGAGCGTTGAGTAATCTGGCAGACCTGATTGAGTCCACTGCTGATGATCTTTCCCCACTGACTGGTCGCGAACTGATCCAGCAGAAAGTCCGCTGGACGGTCATCATGGGTGGTGGTTTTCCCCGTACATCTGCTCCCGAAACGAACATCCGTCTGGATGTGGTTGCTGCGGCAGAAGTCGCGACGGAATGGCCAGGGCCTATTCTGTGGCAGGGTTTTGAAAT
>JAGQQT010000687.1 GCA_020426065.1 Planctomycetaceae bacterium
AACGCAGGATGATGAACTTGCCCGAGACTTTTTCGAAAACAACCTGGCTGGATCCACCGACGAATCCCGGATTCGAACCGTCTGGGTCAACTACGTCCAGGCGATGCTGGCCTCAACCGAATTCCGATACCTGGACTGAACCTCATAACCTGACACAAAACGTATTCACCCTCCCTCCGGGAGGGTCAGCGCAGCCGGAGAGGGTTAGCAATAAAAACCTTTCCCCGGTGATCACCCTCCCCGAAGCCGAGTTCCTCGTCTTCGACCCTCCCTGAGGGAGGGTGAAATACTGAATCAATCAACTTACACAGCACCTAGTCCACTCAAGGTGACCCGATGAACAATACTTTTCTTCCGGCTTTCCGCCCCGCTGATTGCTCTCGTCGCCATTTTCTGGCGGCGACAACCTGCGGGTTTGGCAGCCTTGCACTGGGAGACCTGCTGGCACGTCAGGCGATGGCCAGTCCCGGAACCGCCGGACTGCATCATCCGGCGAAGGCCAAACGGGTGATCTTTCTATTTATGCATGGTGGCCCCAGCCAGGTCGATACCTTTGACTACAAGCCCCAACTGGATAAAGACGATGGCAAGGATCTGCCTTTCGAAGCCGCTCGCAACATCAGCGCTGTTCCCAAACTGTTGAAATCGCCTTGGAAGTTTTCCCAGCATGGCGAAAGTGGTTTGTGGGCTTCGGAACTGTTTCCGGAAGTGGCCCGCCACATGGATGACCTCTGCGTGATCCGCTCGATGCATTCCAAGGGGCAATCGCACGGTCAGGCCGTGTCCATGCTGCATACTGGTTCTGACAGCCTGATTCGTCCCAGTATGGGAGCGTGGGTTTCTTTCGGACTCGGAAGCGAAAACGAAAACATGCCCGCCTTCATGGCGATTTCCCCACCCACCGCTCATGGTGGTCCCCGAAATTACGGATCTGCCTTCCTCCCCGCCAAGCACCAGGCCACTACCGTTGGCAGTGCCGGGAATCTTGGCTCCGGCCGCATCAATAACACCACCAACGAAAACCTCTCGGCGACAGAGCAGAGAACGCAACTCGATCTCATTCAGGCCATGAACCGTCACCACCTTTCTCAGGTGGGAGATGGACCGGATATTGAAGGCTCCATTGAAGCGTTTGATCTGGCTTATCGAATGCAGACCATGGCTCCTGGCATCCTCGATTTCTCGGGGGAATCGGAAGCAACCCAGAAGATGTACGGCATTGGCGAGAAAGAAACGGATAACTTCGGCAAGCAGTGCCTGGTGGCCCGTCGCCTTTCCGAAGCGGGGGTGCGTTATCTGCAGATTTCCACCGGGAATGTCTGGGATCAGCACGGCAATCTGAAAACCGGGCACGAAAAGAACGCGAAAATGGTCGATCGCCCCATTGCCGGGTTGCTGGCTGATCTGAAGCAGCGGGGATTGCTGGACGAAACACTGGTTCTGTGGGGTGGAGAATTTGGACGGACTCCGATTGCCCAGGGAACGAATGGCCGGGATCACAATCCACAGGGCTTTACGATGTGGCTGGCTGGCGGTGGAGTAAAGGGTGGGCTCGCTTATGGCGAGTCAGATGACTATGGTTATTACGCCGCTCACAATCGGGTTCACATGCATGATCTGCACGCGACCATGCTCCATCTGATGGGAGTCGATCACGAGCGACTCACTTATCGTTACTCCGGTCGGGATTTTCGCCTGACGGACATCGCCGGGAATGTCGTCCATGATATCATCGCCTGATATGAAGCTGAGAATCACCTTGCTGACCATACTGATGCTGGTTTTGTGCCTCGGACCAGCCAGTCTGTTTGCCCAATCGAAATCGAGAAATTCAAAAATGAATGAACTGGAAGTTTCCTGCCAGCAGGTTAAGGAATGGCTTGACGATAATGAAAAAGAAATGTTTCTGCTCGACTGCCGCGAACAGAACGAATTTGATCAGGTTCAGATTGAGGGTGCCAACCTCTATCCCATGAGCAAGCTGACCACTCAGGTGGACAAGCTCGAAGGTCAGAAAGACAAACTGGTTGTCGTTTACTGCCATCATGGCGGAAGAAGCTTACGGGTTGCTGAATACCTGAAGAATCGGGGTTTCACCAACGTCAAAAGTATGGCGGGCGGGATTGATGAGTGGGCGGAAAAAATTGATCCGACCAAACCGCGTTATTGATTGCCTCTGCCTGAACTCTTGAGAGCAGCAATCCAGATTCTTCGACGGACAGGGATGGAAGCGTGTGTGGAATT
>JAGQQT010000688.1 GCA_020426065.1 Planctomycetaceae bacterium
ATCTGACCGATGGAGAGCCGACTCCCCGCAGTCCGGGGCCGGAAGTTCGACTGGAAGAAGCCCGCAAAGCTGCAGAAATTCTGGGAGTTCAGGTACGGGAAACGCTGGATTTACCGAATCGCCGCCTGTTTGACGGATTTGATGAACGGGTTGCCCTGGCAAAGGTATTCCGGCGTTATCGACCCCGGCTCGTCATCGGACTGGCCGGGAAAACGCCCCTGGCTTCCCCCGATCACTGGCAGGCATCACAGATTACTGATGCGGCCATTTTTTATTCCCGTCTGTCAAAATGGGATGACATTTTCGATCATCTGCCTGTCCATACAATCCCACGCCAATTGTGGTATCCGCTGGGCGTGCGTCGGGCTCCCGAAACCGAGCAGGGGAATGCGTTTGTCAGTAATATCTCTGAACAACTGGACTTGAAGCTCCAATCAGTGCGGGCTTATGAAACGCAATTCCCGGCTGAAAAAGCCCATGTCATTGAGATGATTGAAGGACTTAACCGCCATGCCGGAGCGACTGCCGGTTTTGCGGCTGGGGAAGTTCTGATCACCCCGTTTGCTGTGGGAATCTCGGATCTGATGTCAACGCTTTTTTTCTAAGTTGCTTTCGGTGAGACACTTAGTCACAATGAGAAGTACGACGCCTGGATCGTCAGGAGGTTGTGAATCCTGTCAAATTCAATCCCATTTCTAATCTCCCGAAAAGTCATGGGAACACAGCACGGCAGCTCAGCTGTTGGCTGGATTGTCACATTTCATCATTTACACTCGCCTCTCGTGGCCAATTCCTGTTAGATCATGCCTGATATTCGCTCCGGACATTTAAGCATCACCGGAAACTTCCGGCAGAATAACGAAGATAATCTGTATCTCGATCCGGAGCAGCGTTTCTTTATCGTTGCTGATGGGATGGGAGGGCAGAGTGCCGGAGAAAAGGCGAGCCAGCTGGCTGTGGAACTCGTTCCCAAAAAACTGGTGGAACTGATCGACTTCCTGGGGGACACCCCGGAACGCATACGCGAATCCGTAAATGTGGCTGTCAAGTTTGCCAACTCGGAGATCATGGCTCTGGGGGGGATTGATCCAGATCTCCACAATATGGGAACAACGATCGTTCTGATCGTCTGGGTTGGTGATCAATTCTTCGTGGGGAACGTGGGAGACAGTCGAGCTTACCGTTTTCGGAACGGCAAACTGAATCTGCTGACCAAAGATCATTCGCTCACTCAGGCATTGGTGGAAGCGGGAACAATTACAGCCGAAGAAGCCCGATCACACCGCTACAAAAATGTGCTTTACCGGTATCTGGGTTCCAAGGAAGGAGCGGAGGGAGCGACGATTGTTGACCTGGCTCCTGTTTCCGGGGAGCGTTATTTCCTGTGCACTGATGGTGTCACAGATGGGTTAAGCGATGAGGAGCTGGCCACTCTGCTGGCTGAGCACGATGATCCGCAGAAGGCAGTTGAAGAGATCATTCTGGCTGCTCAAAAAGGGGGCTCCCGGGATAACATTACCGGAATTGTCCTCGATATCATCTGAAGTAGATCGCACTGATGGTCGCCCCTGTCCCGGAACCTGCTCAGGATCAGACCTCACCTCCCGCAAACTCCCGCATCTGGTTACTGACTGCGTTTGTAACCGTGCTGATAACGGCAGTGTTTGCGGCCGTACTCCGTTTCAGTTCTCTGCCACTGGGTGTAACCGGAGAATGGGTCTGGCCCCGCATTCCGGCGGATCAGGTTGATCTGTTTTCCCTGGTTTTCTCGGTATTTGCTGTCGGGATCTATCTTGCCTTGTGGGAACGATCCCGTCGCCGCATTGCGGAAACGAACAGACTGGACTGGCAGGCTGCCCTCGTGATTCTGCTGGCTGCAATTCTGTTACCAATCTGGTTTCGCTCCATCCCTTTCGGGATCTATGGGACATCCGGTATGCCGTGGGTGACCTACTTCCCCAGGATGTCTGGTTACTTTTCGGCAGCGGTGGAGTCAGAGGGGAAACTGCAGCAGGAACTGGCCGGTTATGAAGGACTGGTTGCTCAGGGGGATTATCTGCATGAGGGAACTCATCCACCTGGTTTGCTGATTTACTTTTCCGGTCTGAACTCGCTCTGCAAATCCTCTCCAGTGTTAACGGATTTTCTTTTGTGGACATCCGGTCCCGAACTCCGGGAGGGGCTCGATGTGCTGACCGAACCGCCACATCAGCTCACTCTACCCCAGCGAGCAGCG
>JAGQQT010000689.1 GCA_020426065.1 Planctomycetaceae bacterium
GAACACGTTATTCAAGAGTTATTGAAAGTCCTGTCAATGGAAATGACTGTTCCTGAGATTGACATCACAACAGCTGAAGGTTTTGAGGCGCTTCTGCAGACGCGGCAGGAGCCGGAATGGTTGCTCCAGCAGCGTCGTGACGCCTTTGAACTTTACCTGGAGCTTTCTGCCAGAGAGCTCGATCCGGAAGAATTCCGTCGTGTGGAGTTGCGCCTGTTTCGGCCTGCCGACTATCGCATCATGCCGCACACGGTGACTCAGTCTACCAGTGAAAAACTGGTTCCGCTGATGCTCTGCCGGACTGAGTTTGCCGGACAGGTGACCCATTCCAACGGTCATGCGCAGAATTCTCATCTGTCAGAGGAACTGCAACAGAAGGGCGTGATTTTCTGCCCTCTGGAACGAGCGGTGAATGAGCATGGCGATCTGGTTCGCGAACACTTCATGACGCGGGCTGTTCGGCCTGACTCCGATCGGTTTGCCGCCTGGCATGCTGCGTTCTGGACTGGTGGCGTATTTCTTTACGTCCCGCGGAATGTGGAACTTGATGTGCCTCTTCACAGTCTGATTGGTTTGTCCGCGAATGGTGCTGCGGATCTGTCTCATACCCTGGTTGTACTGGAAGAAGGTGCCCGGGCGACATTACTGGAAGAGACGGCTTCCACCAGTGAGAAACTTTCCGGTCTGCATCTGGGGGCTGTCGAACTGCTGGTGAAGAGCAATGCCCACCTGCAGTATGTGCAGCTGCAGAACTGGAATGAGCGTGTCTTTCACTTTGCCCACCAGGGGGGACGTGTTGACAGAAACGGACAACTGCAGTGGACTGTTGGTGCATTAGGCAGCAAGTTGTCCCATGTGCATCAGGATGTCCTGCTGGACGGGCAGGGTGCGTTCGCACAAGTCAACGGCGTGGCCTTTGCTACGGAGCGTCAGAAGCTTTCCTACTACACGCGGCAGGCTCATCTGGCTCCGAATACCACATCCGATCTGTTGTACAAGGAAGTGGTGCGGGATCGAGCACGGATGATCTGGCGCGGGATGATTGAAGTGGCCCCCGCTGCTCAGTTAACAGACGGCTTTCAGCGGAACGATTCCCTCATTCTCAGTCCAGATGCCCGTGTGGATGCCATTCCCGGACTCGAAATCGATGCTGATGATGTCCGCTGCACGCATGCGGCTACGGCAGGTCAGGTTGATGAAGATCAGATTCTGTACTGCATGAGCCGAGGCATCTCACGTCAGGAGTCGATGCACGCGATTGTCGAAGGATTTTTCCAGCAGGTGATTGATCGCATCGGAGTGGAAATTGTACGAGATACGCTCCGTCACAGCGTTGAAACCAAGCTCGGATTCGGGAGCTGAGTCCAGCATCTGATCAGAATCGAACCATTCACGGCCTCATTTTTTTATTATCACAGCAGATGAATTCAGCAATCATGACAGAGCAGTATTGGGAACGGGTTGGCAGCCTGCGTGAATTTGGCGATCAGGACCGGATTTCGGTCATCATTGATGATGTGCCTGCACTGATCATCCGCTCGGGGGAAACCTATTACGCCATTGAAGATGTCTGCACTCATGATGGTCAGCCGTTGACAGATGGTGAGATTTCGGAAGGACAGATTGAATGCCCTCGGCATGGAGCCCGCTTTGATCTAATGACGGGGCAACCAAAATGCATGCCCGCCACGCAACCGATTCGAATCTTTGCCGTTGAGGTCCGGGGAGAGGAGATATTTGCCAGCTCCGATGCTCCAGAAGAGAATAGCAGTGCTACCGCTGAAAAACAGTCTCCGAATCAAGCCGTGCAACCAGAGCAGCTGTCAGAAGAGAAACCGGCTGAGGCAGGGACGACTCCGGTCAGCGAGCTTGCTCCCATGGTTGGAGACATGCTGGATGAATTGAAGAAGGTTGTCGATCCGGAACTGTTCGTCAATATTGTCGATCTCGGTCTGGTGTACGATATTACCGAAGAGAATCAGGATGTCGTGGTCACGATGACATTAACCAGTCCTGCCTGTCCGGCAGGCCCGCAGATTATTTCCCAGGCTCGTGGTGTGCTGGAATCGATGCCGGGTGTCAAAAGTGCCGAAATCAAGCTCACGATGTCGCCACCCTGGACTCCCGAGATGATGACGGACGATGCCCGCGATCAGCTGGGAATTTTCTAAGCGGTCCTTAGTGCTGCTTAGACCATTGATCAATGTAAGGCGAATAGGCTTTGACTTCAC
>JAGQQT010000068.1 GCA_020426065.1 Planctomycetaceae bacterium
GGCCAGCATGGACGAATACGAAAAACTCGTCCCCCTGTTGAGCGACTCCTCCGTGCTTAAGGTCTTCGTGAATATCGCCGGGCTGTAACACCTGTAACGATTGAAACAGTCGAGTCTGCTCTGACACTCAGGATGTGTTGACGAAATGCCGCATGTTGCTTTTTGGCAACGTAGAGTTGTGGACATGGATTCCCGATTCTGCGTCTGCTGGAAGCAACCTCATGGCGACGACTCAACCTGTTTCAAATGGAAAATCGACACAAGACAAAGTCAGTGTCGATGTCGATTCCCTGATTATCGGGCGTGCGATCCGCTTTCCCATCCACGATCAGTCGGGCGTGTTACTGCTGTCCGAGGGCGCTGTCATCTCGGACGTGTTCAAGCAGAAACTCCGCGACCGCGACATCATGCAGATCCAGGTCCATGCCAATGATGCCTCGCTGATTTCCAGTAAACTCGCCGCTCCAGCACCTGAAGCCCCCAAGCCAACACCACCTCGGGACAATGATGTCGATGCCAAACTGAAAAAGGTGATTGATGATGGCCTGCAGTTTGTCACCAACGAAGGCCCCGCCGCTCGGGAAGCGGTGAAGTTTCATGGAGCCGAATCCTACAATCACGAAACCCAGTCTCACATTTCGAAGAAATCCCAGGAACAATGTGCGACGATCAAGTCGCTCATGAATTCCACCCAGTCCGCCAAGGCACTCGATGGACTAAAACTGCGGGACTCGATCACCAACACACTCAGCACGATGTGCGAGGATTTCGATTGCGTCAATGCTTCAGCTCTTCACCTTTCAGAAGACACAGGACTTTCTGAGCGTTGTTACCGGATGGCGGTGCTGGGAATGAGCATCGCGGTCGAAATGGGGCTCAACGATGAGAATGTCTGCCGCATCGGAATCACCGGAATGCTCCATGACTGGGGTATGTTGAAAATCCGGGAAGAGATCCGCAATCCGGTCCGACCACTCACCTATGTCGAGAAGCTTGAGCGGCAAAAGCATGTCATGCATTCGGTCGACATGCTCGAAAAGATCAAGGGGTTACCGACCCTCGTCTCACTGGTGTCCTATCAGATTCACGAACAGATGGATGGCTCCGGTTATCCGCGGGGTCGACGCGGCACGAATATTCATCTGTTTGCCCGTATCCTGAACGTGGCCGATGCCTATGTTGAACTGACCTCAGCCTATCCGTTTCGTGATGCCCTCTCCCCGTATGACGCTACTCGGGTCATCCTGCAGGGGGTCAGGCAGGGGAAATATGACTCCAACGTGGTGCGTGGAATGCTCAGGGCGCAATCCCTGTTCCCGGTAGGAAGTATTGTGATGCTTTCGAGCGGAAAAATGGCTCGCGTCCTGCGGGCTAATGGCGACCGCTTTACCGAGCCAATTGTTCAGTTGATACAGGACGAAGCAGGCAAGCCGCTGTCCTCAAGCGAGGAAGAGGACCACGTCCTCAACATCGCGGAATCCGAATTTTTTGTGACGCAGGCCCTGCCAATTCTGCATGGTCCGGAACCGATCCCGGCACCGCACTTCCTCAAAAATCCAGCGATTTTGAAAAAACGACAATCGCAGACCGAAACTGTCAGTGTGGATTGAAGCCACCTTGCCTGATTCTCGACCGTTGTGATAAAAGGCACAGTTTGAAAGGGCATGGTCCGCATATTTGATGGTCCCAGATGGGATGATCTGCGGTCCTAACTCCGAATTAATATCTTTCCTGCCAGGATGGTCAGGTGAATTCAGAACGATCAGGACGATCTTTCAAAGGACCGCTCTCAGCGCGCAAAAACGCGACGCTCGGGGAGTTGCTGGTCCCGAGCGCTCTGCTTTTTCTGGCCGGCTGCTGTCTTCCGTATGATCTGACCGTGGCCCGTTTTTTCCAGGCTGGACAGATTCCGGGATTTCTGCGGGAACTGGTTGAGAATACCGAACCACTCGGGCACGGCATCGGAATAATCGTGCTGCTCGGAACCGCTGCGATCCTTCATCGAGCGGCGGCAAAACGCTACGTCACCATCGCTGCACTGGCATTGCTGGCAGGTGTGGGAACAAACGTCATTAAATTCTCGGTGGGACGAATTCGTCCCAGAGATCTGTCGCTTGAGGCTTCGTCCCTCGCCGAAACCTGGACTGGCTGGTTCCCTTACCTCAATGGGCTTTCCGGCTCCCAGAGTTTTCCTTCCGGACACACAACCGTGGCCTGGGCGGCTGCGGTTCTGCTTGCCAGTGCATTTCCCCATGCCCGCATGTGGTTGCTCGGACTGGCAGCTATGGTGGCTTATGGGCGCGTCCAGTGTAGCGCCCACTATCCCAGCGATGTGTTTGCCGGTGCGGCGCTCGGGTGGACTATTGCCACTCTGCTGCTCAAGCAGTCTGCCATTCAGCAGCTACTGCTTGTACCGGAATCAGACGAATTGAAATCCCATCCCTCCTCCCTGTCAAAAGAGGCTGTACCCGCTGCCAGGGCCGCCTGATCATAAACCTCTCTCTTATTGAACAAGAAGCAAAACAGATGACCACCTCAAAACCACTCAGCGTTTCTGTTGTGATTCCCATCCATAACGAAGAGGAAAACATTCCCCTGCTGCATCAGCAGCTTGACGAGGTTTTCTCGGTGAGCGGACGCGAGTATGAGCTGATATTCGTTGATGATGGCTCCTACGACACCAGTCTGCAGAAACTGCAGGAACTGGCCAGTCGCGATGAGCATGTTGTGATCGTTCAGTTCCGCCGCAACTACGGCCAGACTGCCGCGATGCAGGCAGGAATCGACTACGCCGAAAACGATGTGGTCATCACCATGGATGGCGATCTGCAGAATGATCCGACTGATATCCCGATGATGCTGTCCAAAATTGAAGAAGGTTATGACCTGGTTCATGGCTGGCGAAAGAATCGTCAGGATACCTATTTGAACCGGAAGCTCCCTTCCAAAATTGCCAATCATCTCATTTCACGCACAACCGGATTCCCGATCCATGATCTGGGTTGCACACTGAAAGCAATCCGTCGGGAAATTGCCCAGGAACTTGAGCTCTACGGAGAAATGCACCGGTTCATTCCGATCCTTGCTCACAAGCGGGGAGCAAAATGCATTGAGGTAGTCACCAAACACCATGCCCGCCGCTTTGGCAAAACCAAGTACGGCATTGGCCGCACGACTCGGGTTGTGCTGGACCTGATTACCGTCAACTTCCTGCTGAAGTATTTCGACAGCCCGATGAAGCTGTTCGGAAAAGCAGGGATGTGGTGCTTTGCAATCGCCGTCCTTTCGGGACTGGCAACCGTAGGGATGAAGCTGTTTGGCGGTATCGACATGACCGGCAACCCACTGCTGCTGCAAACGGTGCTGTCCATTATGGTCAGCCTGCAGTTCCTCAGCATCGGGATTATTGGTGAGGTCTGTACCCGACTGTACTACACCAGTTCCCAGAACCGGCATTATGCGGTGCGGAATGTGATCCGGCACGATTCCCATCCTCCCATTTCGTTCTCCTCCAAAGCAGCCTGAGAATGGCTGCCTCAGAGTTTGGGAAGGACCTGTTACTGTTCGCTGGTTTCCAGAAGCCAGTCACCGGTAAACAGGTCCGCCCATTGAACGCTCTCGGTGAATCCCTGGTCTGATGCGGCAAACTTCAAAACGGCAACGTCACCCAACTTGGGAAACAGCCAGGAATTGCTGGCCTTGAAGTCTGCTTCATGCGTTGTCATGCCGGAATTGAGCACGATGTACTTGTTGGGATTGAGCGGGCTGGGATAAATCATGGCAACCCCATGTTGACTGGCATCGTATACGTTCCCGGAAACTTCCAGCTCTTCCTGTGTCCAGTTCAACGGCAGTTGATCGACAATCTTGCTGATCAGTGAATTGGAGCCGGGGTCTCCAAACAAGATCAGGTGGGAATGTTCCATCATTTCCGGGGTGACATCCACATCATTCACGATACGGATTTTGCCTCGCATCCACTTGTCAAACTCCTGCTCAAACCGTTGCAGCGTCCAGTCTGCCCAGGCCTGATGGGAGTCTGACCAGGCTTTCCCGGTTCCCCGCACGCAAATAAACGAGCTCATGAAGGCATCGTCAATCGGCCCCTGCAGCCCATGACGTTTACGTCCCTGTCCGTTCTCCTGATAGTCACGGGATTCGTCATAGCTGAGCACTTCCCAGCCGGCATCCAGCTTCTGGTAGTAGACACTTGGCAGCAAACCTTCCGCTGCATCGCGAAGTGGAAGAGGCGGCTCATCATCCAGTGAAACAAATTCAGCGATATCCCGACTCACACTCATCAGTCGAATATTTTGCGTGGCAATTGGCAGTATCCCGTCCTGATCCACCTCGCTCGACTCCACAATACTCTTCTCGTACAGCTCATCCAGTTCTTCAATCCGTAACCAGTGATACTGGTTATACCGGGGAGTGTAAGTCTCAAAGCGGATCTTGCGAGGACCCGGATAACGGGGCAGTCCCTGCTGATTGTGTTCCGCCAGAAACGCCTGGAACTCGGCCGCTCCTTCCGGCGTAAACTTGTGGCCGATCTCTTTGCCAATGATCAGCTTGAGAGGCACCTTTTCTGCTTTGGCCCGCTCCTGCATCATCAGGCTGGTCTGCAACTGTTTGTCCTGATCACCTCCATAGGTCACAAATGGAAGCAGACTCAGATTGGCCGCGTAGTTAATGGTGTCATAAATCCGCAGCGGACGATCCTGGTAGGCTGGCAACTTTTCAGACTGGTTCTGATATCCATAGAAATCAACGAAGCCAGCCCCGGCTCCGGCACTGGACCAGCGGTCCGGATGATGTAGCGCCAGATGCCACGCTCCCGCTCCGCCCATCGAGAATCCCCAGAGCGTGATCCGGCGGGAATCAACTGCAAACCGGCGGGAGACATCTTCAATCGCTTCAAAGACATCGGTTTCACCAGCCCAGCGATAAGCGTTATCAATCCGGCCAAAGACATCAATCTGAATCCAGGTCTGATTCTCAATCGGCTTGGCTGTCTGATGTTTGGCGATGAATCCAGCCTCGTTCAGACCACCCCGTCCGTGTAAAACGACATAGAGTGGCATTCGTTTCCGCGCAGAAGTTTCCGGATTGAAATCTGCAGGCAGGGTGAGAGCATAAGGTTGAACGGAATGATCCACCCGCGAAACATAACCGCAGATTTGACCGCCACCATGGTAGGTCCGCTGCCCGTTGCCTTTAACCTGCTGGAACAGGGAGTCTGCACCGGCCAGCACCTTGAAAGCATGATCGACGGTCGATTTCTTGCTGAATTCGTCATGCCGCAGCAGCCATTCCACGGCTTTGGCATGCACCGCCAGGTCTGCAAGATCACTCCAGCATTCCTGCTCATCGACACGATACGAAAACCCATGCCGGGCTGCATCCCGGGTCCAGGTCTGTTCAATTTGAGTCAGTGCCTGCTGCCACTCGCCGAGCTTCGACTCCAGTTGACTTCGCTGCTCTTCCGTGGGAGCCTGTCCCAGGCAGAGAGAGGAGGACACAAAACAGACAAATGCCAGCACGATGACACGACACATCATCCGCCTCCTCAGGAAAGCTGTCGGGAGTAACAGGAAGGTTACGAGATGAACTTTTGAAGCCGTTGCCTCGACTATCGTCCGGCAACGCTCCAGCCAGCGGGAATGGTGGCCCCTTTGGGTGCGACCAGGATTCCATCTCGAATGTAGATTTCGGGATTTGTCAAATCGGCCTCCATGCGCCCGTCTGGCCGCACGATCGCCCCTTCACCCAATCGGCAGTTCTTGTCGATGATACTGTTTTCGATCACGCAGTTATCACCGATTCCGATAATGGGCAGACCACTGGACGCATGCCGATCACAGTCCGCTTCAGACTCGAAGAAGTCGGCTCCCATGATGATCGAGTTGCGAATTGTCACATTCTTGCCGATCCGGCAGCGTAACCCGATCACGCTGTTTTCAATGCGGGTCCCCTGTTCAATCACGCAACCATCGGCAATCAGAGTTTGATCGATATGGGTGCCGCTGATTTTACTGGCGGGCAAAAATCGGGGACGGGTATAAATCGGAGAATCTGGACGATAAAACTCGAAAGGAGGATCTGGTTTGGCCAGGTCCAGGTTTGCATCGAAGAACGAGCGAATCGTTCCAATGTCTTCCCAGTATCCGTCAAACAGGTGCACATTCACCTGATGGTTGTCGATCGCCATTGGGAAGACTTCTTTGCCAAAGTCTTCGTGAGTGGTTTTTGAGAGCAGTTCGACCAGCAGGTCCCGCTCAAATAGATAAATCCCCATGCTGGCCAGACAGTCCCGACCTTTGCTTTCGATACCACGGGCATCAATCCAGGCAGGATCCATTCGCACGGTTTCGATTTCGGCATCGGTTTTGGGCTTTTCCACAAAGCCCAGAACACGTCCCTGATCATTCAGCCGCATGATGCCAAAGCCACGGGCCGCTTCCCGATCAACCGGAAGCGCTCCGATCGTCACGTCCGCTTTGGATTCTTTGTGCGTGCGGATCATGTCCTGGTAATCCATCCGGTACAGCTGATCCCCGGAAAGAATCAGGACATACTTGATTCCCGGCTGCTGGATGTAGCGGAGGTTCTTGCGGACGGCATCGGCCGTTCCCTGGTACCAGTCCGCTCCTTCAATTGTCTGCTGAGCAGCGAGGATCTCGACAAAGCCTCCATGGAAGCCATCGAAGTTATAGGTCTGCCGGATATGGCGGTGCAATGAGACCGAATTGAACTGCGTGAGCAGGTAGATCCGGTCAATGCCACTGTTGATACAGTTGGCAATTGGAATATCGATCAACCGATACTTGGCAGCCAGCGGCACTGCTGGTTTCGATCGCTGTGCCGTTAACGGAAACAGGCGGGTTCCCTTGCCGCCCCCCAGAACCAGACCTACTACATTACGCATGCCAGTTTGTTTCTCTTCAGAAGCTACTCAGACTGCAACATTCCACAAGGAGCCATGTCAGGCATCCCCTGCAGAATCCTCTGTCCAGATTGTAACAGAGCAGCAGCGGGCACCGGAGCGAACGGGACACGAATTCAGAAATTTCATCCGGAGAGTTAAATCCCTCAGGATTTCCCGGACCAGAACTGCTTGATGATTTCCGCCGCTTTTTCGGCTTCCGAACCGGATTGCACGGGCTGCACTTTGACCTGATGCGTGCGGGGTACGATTTCACCGGAATCCATCATGCCGGAATCGCTCAGATCCATCTGCATCTGGGTGGCTTCCGAACTGGATATGATGGTGGTGTCCTCATCAAGGACAGGCTCCTCTTCCGCCAGCCAGTCAATCACATCCTCTTCGGAAGCGGATTTGGCAGCGGCCCTGGCTCCCGGAGGCTTTGCATTTCCAGGGGATTTGACAGCGGGCTTTTTCTTGCCCATCAGTTCGAACACCATCGAACCGACATGGAGCGTATCACCCGGCTTGAGCTGAACCTCCTCGAAAATCGATTCTCCATTCACAAACGTCCCGTTCCGGCTGCCAAGGTCTTTCACAAAGACCTCGTTCTCCCGGACATGGATTTCGCAATGGTGGCGGCTCACTTCAGTGGAGTTGACCCGGATCTCGGCATTTGGATCCCGCCCCACCGTGACGACAGGCGATGGCAGGGTGAGCAGTTTGCCCTGATGTCGCCCGGTCAGAATTTGAAATGAAACTTTCATGGGCCCAGCTTACAAAATTCAGAGTGCCGGAGGGGAGAAAACCCTTCCGGCTGTGAACAGGTCGTTACAGAATCGCTGCCGCCTTGACATCGATCCCCTTAAGTCGCATTTTCAGCTCTTCAACATTCGGAGAAATTTCAAAAGCGTCCGCTCGGCTGATAAATTCCTTGTCGATGAAGTACTTCAGGCTGTCGTTAAACACCTGCATTCCTTCATCTTTTCCGATGCGAATCGCCGCCGCCAGTTTTTCATCCATCTCTTCACGCACCAGTTTCTGGACGGTCGGATTGAATTTCATAATCTCGACAATCGGCACTCGGCCCGGTTTGTCGACAATCGTCTTGAGCAGTTTCTGCCCGACAATGGCTCGCATGTTCATGGCAATACTGGCACGAATGGCCGGATGCATCGAAGAAGGGAACAGGTCCAGAATACGGGAAATCGTTCCCGGAGCACTGGAGGCGTGGATGGTTCCAAACACCAGGTGCCCCGTTTCAGCTGCGTGAATGGCCGTTTCGAAGGTTTCCTGGTCTCGCATTTCCCCCACCAGCATGATATCGGGGTCTTCACGAACCGCGTGCTTCATGGCCACGTGGAAGTCAATCACATCCTGTCCAATTTCCCGCTGGTTGATCAGGCAGTTATCGGAGGTGTAAATAAATTCGATCGGGTCTTCAATCGTAAGAATGTGCTTGTTGTAGTTTTGGTTGATCCAGTTCAGCATCGAGGCAATCGTGGTCGATTTTCCGGAACCGGTCACGCCAGCCAGCAGCACCATGCCCTGATCATACTTGCAAAGGTCAACCATAACCGGTGGCAGAAAGAGCCCTTCGAACGGAGGGATGGACCGTTCGATTTTACGAGCCACCATACCGACTTTTCCCATCTGGATCAGAAGGTTCACACGAAAACGCCAGGGCTCGCCGTTGTGAATGAGTGTTTTGGCAAAGTCGGCCCCTCCATCACGATGGAAGATGTCCAGGTTTCGCTGATCCATCATCGGGAAGGTCAGCTTGATCATCTTCTCTTCATCGATGGGAGGCATCTGGAGTGGTTTCAGGGCACCCTTCACGCGGAAAATGGCGGGCCGGTCAACCTGCAGATGAATATCGGAGCAACCCTGTTCAATCGCCATGCGAAAAATCTGGTCGATCGGAATCTCTTTTTTCGGATCGAAAGTCGATTTGGTCCAGTCGGCAATCAGCATCCCTAACTCTCCCGTATCTCAACTCGCGTTGAGAGAACTACCTGAAATGTTGCCCCTTAGACGACTCCGGCAACTCGGATCAACAGTGCGTTATGGTACCATGCCGGGGACAACGAAGCGAACGATTTTTCAGCCAGAACCGGTTCCCGGCCTGTGTTCACTTTCCCGGCAGCAGTTCCTGCATCCACAACCAGTTCCCTTCCGGCCACCAGCGCCAGGTCATCAGCACCAGTAACCAGGCAAGGAACAACTGTGCAGAAAGCCCGGTCCGAACTCCCTGTTTTTTCCCGAATCGGCCCAGAATCCACTGACAAATCAGTGAACTGAACCCAATCAGCGAGCACCAGACCAAAACCGCTGGACCCAGAAATCCCCCCAGCAGAAGCAGGGATTGAATTCCATTCCGCAACTGATGCGGGAGACGAAACAGCATGGTCAGCAAGGCCACCGCAAACCCGCATACGATCCCCACTCCGGAAAAGCAGGCCGCATCCGGCAGGTTTCCCCTGTTTTCCGCAAGATCACCTGCCGTAGCGGAGAGATAATCCATCATCCCGACTGAAGGCTCGATCAGCAGCAATCCCAAATGCACAACCAGGCCCAGAATCAGCCAGCGGTAAGGCATTTGCTGCCGGTCTTCATCCACCAGGGCCAGGGCGAGCAGGAAATAGCCCAGCACGACCTGATCCCCCCAGACCACCAGCAGTGGACATCCGGGAAACTCCGAGAGCCAGCTGATGCGATGCTGGTGCATCCAGTCCGTAGGTAAAGTGACGCCGTGCGCTATGACAATGAGTGCAAACAGCACGGCAAACAGCAGGGCGACCCCGGTTTCTACGAGCGGGTAACGAGCGGAGATTGGTAGCTGGCAGAAACGGCATTTCCCACGCAGTCGCAGCCAGCCGAAAATGGGGATATTGTCACTCCCCCAGATGTCCTGTCTGCATTTGGGGCAGTGACTGCGGGCCAGCATGATCGGCATTTTGCTAGGCAGCCGCCACACCACCACGTTCAGAAAACTGCCAAAGCAGGCCCCGTATCCAAAGGCAAAAACCAAAAACAGAAACGTCGCCAGGATGGTAAGGATGTCCATGTGCGCGTCCGGGTTCGGTCTGCTTCAGAGGTGAATGATGAGTGAGTTACGTCCGAATCTGACTCGAAATCCGTCATCGATGCAAGTCGCTGAGAACTGCGCACAATCGACGCGATTGAATCCCTGCTTCCTTGTAATCCCATCCTCAGACGCGAATACTGGCTGTGAATGAGCTGACATTCTCCTCACAGGTTTGAGTCCATGAAAACGTCCCCCTCGCTGCTCCCCAGTTCCATACCAACCCTCCTGCTGGTACTCAGTATTGTTGCGTGTGCAGTGGTTTTCCTGATGCCGAAGGGGAACCGGCTGGAATCGCCCGCTCCTGATGCACCGGCTCAAGCCAACGAGGAATCGCCTGAGCGGCCTCCCATTACTGAACCAAACGGCCCCACTCCGGAGGGAATGGTCTGGATCCCCGGGGGAACATTCCAGATGGGAACCCGAGACTTTCCCCAACTTGGCGAACCGAATATCGATAAGATCAAACCGGATGAGACTCCCGTCCATGAGGTGACCGTGGATGGATTCTGGATGGATACAACCGAAGTGACCAACGCCGAGTTCGCCCGCTTTGTGGATGCCACTGGCTACGTCACCTTCGCTGAGATCACACCCAAGCGGGAAGATTTCATCGGCCTGGTCCCGGATATTGCGGCCATACCTGAGGAAAATCTGGTCGCTGGAGCCCTGATTTTCAATGAAGACTTTGACCGGGAAAACTTTGTGACGGGCGTGCAGAACTGGGAGTATCAGGCCTGGAAATACCAGAAAGGAGCCGACTGGCGTCACCCGACTGGTCCAGAGTCCTCGATTGAAGGCAAGATGGACCACCCCGTTGTGAATGTCGTTTACAAGGATTGCCTGGCTTATTGCAAATGGGCGGGGAAACGGCTGCCCACAGAAGCGGAATGGGAATACGCCTGCCGGGGCGGAGCGGAACAGCAGCGGTATTACTGGGGTGAGGAACTGATTGTTGACGGGAAATATCAGTGCAATTACTGGCAGGGAGATTTTCCGGTGGATCGACAGAATCTGGACGGTTACCTGGATTCCTCACCCGTAAAAAGCTTTCCCCCCAATCCGTTTGGCCTGTATGACATGTCCGGAAATGTCTGGGAGTGGGTCCACGATTATTACCATCGGGATTACTACACGTTCAGCCCCAAATTCAATCCCCAGGGGCCGGACAAGTGGTTCGATCCGGATGAACCTCATGTCGAAAAACGGGTCACTCGGGGTGGCTCCTTCATGTGCAACACCAACAACTGCACCGGATATCGCAACGCCGCCCGCATGCGGAGCGACGTCACTTCCGCCTGTTTTCACACCGGCTTTCGCTGCGCGATCGACACCAAAATGATGGCCAGCAAACCCTGAGCCCCGGTTTGACCCTGATTTTGCCGCTCCCCACTCCAGCCACTACCAGTTCGCGCTGGACTTGGCTACATTGACCCCCTGAACCCCGGTCCCCAACACTGTTATTCCTGTATTTCTGCCATGAATCATCCCGACAAACCTGATCGTTTCGAAGTCGCCCGTCTGGAAAAAGCAGACAAGATCCGTGAACTCGGCTTCGATCCCTATGGTCAACGATTCGACAATCACGAACCGATCGCCTCCGTCCGCCAGGATTGTCCGGAAGAACCCGGGCAGGATGGCCGCACGGTCCGGATTGCCGCCCGCATCATGGGACGCCGCAAAGCAGGCAAGCTCCGGTTTTTCGACGTCAAGGACGCTACCGGACGGATTCAGTTGCTGATGTCCCGGGGAGACATGACAGACGCCCAATGGGAACTGGTTTCCGCTCTCGACCTGGGAGACCTGGTCGGCATCGACGGCAAGCAGCGGCGAACCCAGACGGGCGAGGCCTCGATCTTTGTGGAAGGGCTGACGGTTCTGTGTAAGTCACTGGCCCAGCCGCCGGAAAAGTTTCATGGCGCCAAAGACATCGAGATGCTGCTCCGGCAGAGATATCTCGATCTGATTTACAACGAGGGTGTACTGGAACGCATGCTGAAGCGTTCCAAAATCATCGACTCCGTCCGGTAGTCTTTGCG
>JAGQQT010000690.1 GCA_020426065.1 Planctomycetaceae bacterium
TAGCTCAGCTTGGTAGAGCTCTACGTTCGGGACGTAGAGGTCGCAAGTTCAACTCTTGTCACCCCGATTTGCTGTAATCTCAGCTCTCGCCAGTGGTTGCGAAAGCGACTGTTGACGGGATTTGAACTTTTGGTGTGACTGGCTGAATTCTCGTCGGCGTGTCGCACCGACGTAGCATCAAGCTGCTCAATCTCACTATCAGGGCCATCCCGCCTTAGACCCACTCGACAATACCGGTTGCGGCGAGGGAAAACCGCTGATGTTGCAGGGGATAGCCACATCTCGCAGAGGTTTTATCGGAATGCTCTTAATCGCATTGAAATCTCCATATAGCCCGGTAACGCCGTGGCGTTCGGACCACGACAATCGATTCACTTCCATTCCCTGCTGCCGGCTTGGCGTACAGCAGTTTTCCCCCGGTTGAAGGGCCGGCATCTGAGCGTGATGCGCACAAGCTATTTCTGCCAATTCATCTGTGCTTAGGGACGAAACCTCCATCTCACCATCAGGCAATGTGAGCGTCCGGCTCTTTCGGGGCGAGATGCACTTTCACGCCAGTGATAATGCAAGGCGGTCACCGATATGTCCGTGGAAGCAGTGTATCAGGCGTTAGGGCTGGATGGGTACGAGGTACTCGGTGTTGAGGAAGATGCGACTCGCTGCTGATTCTCATCGCCTGGCGGGCTGTCCTCCCCCATCCTCGCCGACATTTTCTCGGACAAACAACTTGGTGAGCGCTGGCTCTGGACCCACATCAGCTTTACAGATACATTGCTCTTACTTCATATTTCATTACATTTACCTTGGCTCCACGCTGCGTGCTGTATCTAAACGATCATTGTGCGACTGCGATGGCTGCCATTCACCTCCTTGAGGTAGCTGCTGCCGGTGAAATCGCTCATGTGCGTCAAGAACGAACTTAACAGTGAGGAGTAAAGGGAGTCAGTCGCTTCGCGCAGATACAAGTCGTACGTCACCAGTCACTCTTCCTCATCGCTTGCCTTTTAGTTCGGTAGCTTGAAGCCGCGCCGATGAATACATCCGAGAGAATTCGTTTTCGATGCTCCCACTGCGACAAGGCGCTGAACGCGCCGCAGCAACATGCAGGCAAGACGGCCAAGTGTCCAGGCTGTGGGACGTCAATTCGGATTCCCGCGCCTCCAGCTCCTGGCCCAGCATGGAATGTTTATACTACTGAAGAGGCGTTCCAAGAGGGGCAACGTGAAGGCTTAATTCCCGATCACTGCGAACACGGATTCGCCAAGATTGTTCCCGCGGAATCTCACAAAGATGTGGATATTGACATCGTCGGGCGTGCACGTTGCCAAGGGTGTGGACATCTGAATGCTTTCACTTTACACTTCTCGGGTGCCTCCATCGGGAGTGCCGGCTGCGGATGCGAGAAGTGCCAGTGCTTGATGACGCTAGGCTATGGCTTGGAGGGATCAGCGATTTGGCTTTACTGCCGAATGGTGACAACTACTCATGAGGCGTACGATGCAGAGCTGAAGATTGATAAAATCCAACGACACCATTACGAGGTTCCACCAGAGGACGACGAAAACGTTCAAGAACTGATTCGAGGCATGAATCAGGCAGATTACCATGGTAACTTCCCGATTCACCATGCTGCCTCCGACGGGAAAATCAGCACGCTCAAAGCGCTCTTGGCCGCCGGTGATGATATCAACCGCAAAAACACCCAGTCTTCACGCGGGGAGACTCCACTGCATGCTGCGACTGTGGCATGTCTCGGTAAGAGAGTGCCAAAATCGCGGTTGGTGGATACCATCAGATTCTTGCTCAAGCATGGTGCCGATCCCAACAAGCCAGATAACAGCGGTGGAGTACCTCTTCATAGTTGCGCAACCGATCCTGAGTTGCTGAGGATATTGATCGCGGCCGGTGCGAACGTAAATGCCCCCGATAAGAGGGGCTGGAGACCACTACATGTCGCAGCTTATAATGGCTGTGTCGAAACAGTGAAGATACTTCTTTCCTCTGGTGCAGAACCCAATGTCTCGTCCAAAGACGGTGAATCTCCCTTGAAATTTGCAGCCAATCCGCGGGATGGAGATGGCCCAGGTGTGCAGAAAGTGCTTCGGGCACACGGCGCCCGCAGTTGAGTTAAGGGGATCTCGGCCGAAACACCCGTCAGAGCAGACGAAGTTGGCAGTTGATTCAGCATTTATGCACGTCTACGACGCGTGGAAATCCACGCGGGCTTA
>JAGQQT010000691.1 GCA_020426065.1 Planctomycetaceae bacterium
AGGATGCTCACCTGATTGAGCAGTTGCAGATGGAGATAACAGACCTGGAATCCCAGGTCCAGGGACTGACCAATCAGATCAGTGAGCATTCCGAGGCCGCTGAAAAGGCAGATGACACAGACCTGCAGAACGAGCTGGACCAACTGGCTCAAACCTGTGAATCACTGACCAGTGAACGGGATGAGCTGGCCCAGCAACTCGAGCAGACAAAACAGGAACTGGCTCAGATTTCTGAACAGCTGGAAGCAAATCAATCCAGTCAGGCGGAACGGGACACACTGCGCACTGAGCATGAACAACTTCTGCAAACCCATGACGATCTGCAGTCTCGTTTCGAAGAACTGGAAACCGCCTGGAATGCCCTGCAGGAACATTTTGAACAGACTCAGGAAGAACTGAATACTCTGCGTGCCGAGCAGGAAAACGTCTCCACTACAGAGGATTCCGACCAGATCGAACAGTTGCAAGACCAGATATCAGAACTGGAAAATCAGATTGAGCAACTTTCCACTGACCTGGAAGAACGGGAGCAGTTGATTCATTCTCAGGCGGAAGCCCTGGAATCCCGTAGCGATGAAACCCCCTCGTGGGATGAACTGCAACAGCAACTTGAGCAGGCCCGCCACGAACTGGATGAGGAATGGAGCAAGCTGTCAGACGAAAGGGACCGACTGCTGGAATTGCGTCGGGATGTCGAGCACGAACGGGAAGCCTTCAGTCAGGCCAGATATGACCTGGAAGAGATGCGCCGGGAATTAAACAGTTCTCAGGAGTCAACTGTCGGACCAGTCACTGAGGAGGAGGCTCTGCATGAAAATCCAGAAACAGAGTATTCCGCTGAAGTCACAGATGATGTCAATGAAAATGATGGCATCATGGAAAAAGAAGCGACAGGACAGGCAGAAAGTCTGGAAGAAACCGATCCAGTGAACGAACTGGACGAAGATGCCAACTCCGAAGAGAGCAAAACGGAAGCAATTGAAACTCAGGACTTGCATGCAGATGAAATCGGGATGGACGATTCCAGCCTGAACCTGTTTGATCAGGTTATGAGCGAGGAGACAGACCTGCTGGATTCCACAGAGTTGGACTCCAGAGATCTGGAGCTGGAAGACCAGGAACTTGCAGAGGCTCTCTCAGATGACGATTCAGAAGAATTCGAATCGGAAGATGAGTCTTTGCTGGAAACCTCCGACGAAAGTGAAGACGAAGCGGAAAATCAGGTTGCAGATTCATCCAGCGATGTCCGTCGGCGGCTGGCAGAAATGTTTGGCTTCGACAAGGAAGAATCCGCGTCTCACAATGAAGCCGATGACTACGATGACGAGGTTTCGGCTGAAAATGAAGAGGAACTGGGTGATGATTACGACCAGACCTCTGATGACGAATCATTCGAACAGGATGAGTCGGAGTTTACAGACGAGTCCGAAGAGAACCTGGAATTGAACGAGGAGCCAGAACAGCGAAAGAACTCCGCACACTCTGGTGAAGTTGTCGTGGATGACATTGAAGATGTCGATTCGGTTGCAGCCTACATGCAGCGTCTGTTTGCCCGCACCAGTGGAAAACAGGATTACGATTCGACTCCAGTGGCATCTTCCAAACCCGCCTCGATCAAAACTCCGGTTTCGTCCTCAGCTCTGCTGGCTTCGAACAGTGAAACCCAGCAGGAAATGGATGAACTGCAGAGCGAGCAGGAAGAACTTCCACCAGTTCCTGAAGAGCCGATTGTGAAAATCGATCGGGAAACCATGATCCGAGACATCGCTTCCCTGCGGGATGCGGCCAACATCACCGCCCGCCAGGCCCTGGTCGCTCATCGCTGGAAGCAGTTAAGAATCAGCGCGGTAGTCAACACAGTACTCACAATTCTGTCTGCATTTGGAGCAGGACTGCTCCTGTCTGCACCACTCTGGTATGGACAGCAGTTCTACCTGTATGGAGCTTTGATGCTGGCCATCGCGGGAACATCCGGTTTCTGCCTGATGAAAAGCTACATGGTGCTGCTGAAAATGAAAAAACCAGAACCAGTCTCGCCACCAGATGACAAATCCTGAACAGAATTCTCAGTTGTTGACACGAAACCTCAAGACCCTGTGAAAGTTTTCACAGGGTCTTTTGCATTGAACCAGAGGCATTCGTAGAATTCGACACACAGGATCATTTTCCTGATGAATCTCAATGCCAGTCCAGTCGAAATGGGGATGCCGTTACATG
>JAGQQT010000692.1 GCA_020426065.1 Planctomycetaceae bacterium
TGACGGAACCCACGGAAAGATCAATTTGTCCGATGACCAGAACCAACGTCATCGCGACGGCCAGCAGGGTCAGTTCAGGAATCTGGTTGGCAATCAGGATTGCCGTCCCGACCCGGAAAAAACTTTCCGTCCGCAGACTGAAAAACAGGATCAGTAATCCCAGCACCGCCAGCAGGCCAGCGTATTGCATGACCGCAGGGCTCAGGATTCGTCTTGTCCACTTCATGAAGTCATTCCGTTATCGTTGATTTACTGCCTTGAGAAGCAGGCCTGCATGATCAGGTCCTCGCTCCATTCTTCCCGACTGAAATCGGCGACCAGCTCTCCGGATGACATCACCAGGATTCGATCGCAGGTTTCAAACAGTTCTTCCAGGTCGCTGCTGACAATCACCAGCCCTTTACCTGCCTGGGCCAGTTCTTCAAATAAGCGATAGATGCGACGTCGAGCGGGGATATCGATGCCGCGGGTCGGCTCATCGAACAGAAACAGATCCGCTGACGACTGCAACCAGCGGCCGACAACTGCTTTCTGCTGATTGCCCCCGCTCAATTCCTGGACCGGCTGCTCAATGCTCTGGCATTGAATGTCCAGTTGCGAACGAGTCGACTCAGCGGCTGTGCATTCGCTGGTTCGATTGACCACACCCCGCCTCTGAAACTTTCGCCACAAGCTGCTCAGTGAGATGTTGGATCTAACTGGCTGAGGCAGGAGGAGACCATTTCTTTTGCGATCTTCGGTGACCATCGCCAGGCCAGCATTTACTGCCTCAGCTGGATGAGCAAATGGTCCTGTCTGCTTTGTGTGAAGGAATTCAATGGAGCCCGAATGGGAACGCATCGCTCCGAAAATCAGATTCAGCAGCCGTGTGCGACCTGCTCCAATTAAACCCGTGATGCCGAGGCGCTCTCCGGCACTGACCGTAAAACTGATCGGCTTCAGTTTCCGGCCATCGGTCAGGTCCCGAATCTGCATGAGTGGTTGCTTAGTTGAGTAAGACTGAAATGCATGCTGGCTTTCCGAGGTGGTTCCGCTCATCAGATCAATCAGTTCGTCTTTACTGGTCTGCTGCAGTTCCCTGGTCGCAATCAGCCTTCCGTTTCGCAGTACGGTTGCCCGGTCAGCAATCTGGGCAATTTCTTCCAGTCGATGGCTGATATAAATGATGCATTTGCCTGCCTGCTTGAGTCGCTGCAGTTGATCAAACAGCAGGCTGGTTTCTGCCTGGCTGAGGGCAGCAGTTGGCTCATCCAGAATGAGGACATCACAGGGGCGGTCGAGGGCCGAGGCAATTTCAACCAACTGCTGAGTCCCGACTCCCAGAGATGAAATGATGGCGGATGGAGAAACTTCCGTCAGTTGAAAACGGTCCAGTGCTCTGCGGGCACCCTGGAACAGTTCAGAATGTCTGATGATTCCCAGACGCTGCGGCAATCGGTTGAGAAACAGGTTCTCCGCGACGGATAACGTCGGGATCAGATTCAACTCCTGTTGAATGATCTGGATTCCAGCTGCCTCTGCTTCCCGCTTGGAATGCGGAGCGTATGGTTTCCCACCTAAAGTCAGTGTGCCCGATGAGGCGGGATGCAAACCGGAAATGATTTTGCAAAGTGTGCTTTTGCCCGCTCCATTGGCTCCCAGGAGTGCGTGGATTTCACCCCGCTGAAAAGCCAGACTGATTCCTTCAAGCACCGAGACATGGCCAAACTGTTTGCCGATCTGGTCCAGCTTCAGCAGTGGTCCGCTCATCTATCACCTGGAGGCAGAATCAGTGGCAGTTATCAGTGTTCGAGCCAGTCTACGGAGCAGCGGGTTCGGCTGTGAGTTTTTCAAGAGTGATCAGATCGACTGGCGTTTCCACGTTGGCCAGAACTTTTTCCGGCTGAGCAATCAGCTCCAGAGCGGTTTCAATTCCGTAAACCGCCAGTTGATCAGCGTGCTGGTCGGCAGTGGCCAGGATTTTTCCATCCCGGATTGCTTCCTGGACGGCCGTGATATTATCGAAACCGACAATCAGGACTTCATTCGCACGCCCCACACTTTTGGTGGCGGCCACTGCTCCCAGAGCCATGTTGTCGTTCGCGGCCAGAATGGCCTTGATCTCAGGATGTTCTGACAACATGGAAGCTGCCACGGAATTGGCCTTGGTCATTTCCCACTCGGCGGACTGCTGGTCCACAATCTTCAGTTTGGCTGCTTCCAGGGCTTCCACAAAA
>JAGQQT010000693.1 GCA_020426065.1 Planctomycetaceae bacterium
GTTTTGCAGCGTGGTGTTGAGAATGGTATTGATATCTCGTGTCCCGGAGCCATTCACCCCTACAATATTGTTTGGGAAATCGGAATCATCCGTCAGTCCTCCCGAAGAGTTGGCATCGCCAATCAGGTTGTGCTGGGAGCCTGAAAACACAGTCCCTAGAATATCATGAACAGCCATGCCTGTCCCGGATGTGTTCCCCGCAACAATCGTGTTGTAGAGCGAGACCGTTCCATTACCAACCGAGATTCCTCCACCAAGAGTGCCGACTGCGGTTGTGTTGGATGCTTGATTCCCTGTAATTGTACTGTTGATAATTTGAAGAGTACCGTTGTTGTAGTTCGATAGCCCACCCCCATAATCCCCTGATTGATTTCCTGAAATCGTGCTGTTAATCACTTTGGCTGTCCCATAGTTGGCAATACCCCCGCCAGATCCTCCAGGAGCTGTATTTCCAGAAACGGTGCTGTTGATAACCGTCAGAGTAGCACCGGGAGCGTTCGCGATCCCACCACCGAGACCTACGGATGTATTGTCGGAAACGAGCACATAGTCGAGCGTTAAAGTCCCAAAGTTAATAACTCCACCACCGTAATCCCCTTCGCCCGCCCCATTCAGATTTCCATTCGTTATTGTCAATCCGCTGATCGAAGCCGTGACTCCGCTATTGATTTGAAAAATCCGGGACTGATGATTGGCATCAATTTTGAGTCGGTTCGCTCCAGGCCCCACTATCGACAGATCACCGGAGATGATGAGCTGATCGCCCCCCAGCGTGATAACGGAATTGTTCAGCGTTGGGGCAAAGTTAATGACATCCGTCCCCACTCCCGATCCCGCCGGTGCATCGCCGAAGGCGGCATTCGAATTGGCGGCGTTGATCGCTTCGCGCAAGCTGATCAGGCCGTCGGTCACACCTGCACCATTGGCCGGTTCATCAAGCGTCGTGTTGACCGTGTAAACCGTCAACAGAGTTTTGTCTTCCAGGGCTTCCGCACACAGCCCCAATGGCCCGGCAGTCAAACGAGAACGGACGCGGCGGGAGGAACGACGGTCCATAGAGAAAAATGGAAAAGGACTTGGCATGATTCATTCCTCATACAGATTCAGTTGGTGCGTCACCGGGATGTTTCATTACAGCAGAGCCTTATTCAAGTTGGAAGCTAACCAGCATAAAAACTGCGATATTGTGAAAGCCCGAGACACGTCCGGGGCCAGTAATCAGCTTGAGGGGATTTGCTGCAAACCATTTACCAAATCATCCCCCCTGAGGTGGGTCCCTCCGTCACGACCTGCAGACCGGGGGGCCGCTCACCTCAGGTTTTTTCACGCCCAGCAGTTCTCAAAAAGTCACTGCGGCAGCAGAGTTTGGGGAAACGGGCGGGTCCCTCCGGGCAAAGAATCTGACTGAGGTCCTGCACACCGCAGAGATTTTCTCCCAGCAAATCATATTTTCGGGTGACAACAACAACAGAAGCAGGCCTGGGGTAGGTAAATCTCTGGGGCTGATTACACCGGAACCACGGCGGAACCGCATTTTTTTACGTGCAAAAAAACGCAAGGGGGGGCCACGGGTCCTCCCGGCACCCGCCACGGGTCTGCAGTTTCGAACCTGCAGAAAGGTCGCCCATCGATTTTTCAAAAAGTAATGACGGTGTGATACAAAATGGCCTCTTATCCACTGCAGTAGACCATTTTTCGAAAAATTCACTACACACTTTACTACACACTTTGGGGTGAAATGAGTGGTTTTGATGGTTTGAAAGAAACGAATTGCAAAGCCGCTAAAATGCCGATAGACTCTATAAAACAAGGCGTTTCCGCGTATCGAGAAGGTAACCAGGAACGTCTACTCGGGTGGATCTGGACTGGTTGACATGCAAGAGGTCACAGATTCGAGTTCTGTCAGGACCACTTTCTTGAGGTGTGTTGCTATTTCTCGCTCGAATGATTTTTGAGCTTATCTGTGCGGAGTTTTACTACCGCGGCTGCGTTTTTCCTCGTTATTCACTCGGAATGCAGCCTTGCTGGTCACAGATTCGAGTTCTGCCAGGACCACTGCTTAACTCTTTACCGGACGTAGACTTACGTCACTCGCCTCAATGCCCTGGGCATTCGCTGTCATTCTGCTGCGAAGCGGTAGTTACTACACACTTTCGATCTGTTCAGTTCTCTGAATGAACGGAAGCCCCAGCGAGAAAGGCGTTTCTCATGGCTCG
>JAGQQT010000694.1 GCA_020426065.1 Planctomycetaceae bacterium
ATGTGATCCTGGAGGTCATTGGGACTGGCGATGTCATCCTGACAGGAACGGTCATAACTGCTGGCGATGATTTTCCAGCCGGCCAGGCATTTGATGCTGGGAATGTGCAGCTGATCGCAGCAGATGGTTCTCTCATCGTGACCAAAATTCTGGCGACTGGTGGTGCGGGAGCACAGGGAGGGAATGCCGGAGACATTCAGCTGGATGCCACTGGTGGTTCGATTCTTCTGCAGGGAGAGTTGAATGCCGTGGGCGGAGCTGGATCTCCAATCGGCGCCAGTGGCCTGATTTCTCTGACGGCATCTTATTCCATTCTCGATGCGAATGATGGTGTGGCGATGATCCGAGGAGGAGATTTCAGTGCGTTGGCTGGAGTCCGCATCGGAGAGATTTCTGATTTTGCAACAGGGTCCGGCAACGGGATTGAACTGGAGTTAACCGGCCAGGTCATTCAAGCAGAAGTAACATCAGCCGGAGGTGAAATTCATCTTCGGGGCACTGGTGATCTGATCTTTGCGACCGGTTCGTTGATTCCCGGAGCGGGGACCGCTGCGGATGTCGTTCTCTTTTCCACAGGCGATCTGGATCTGGGACAGAACCCGGGAGCGGTTGTGACCTCGGATGGAGATCGGATCAATCTGCTGGCCGAGCAGGTACTGGTCCTGCCAAATGATGGCCTGGATGTAGGGTCGGGAGAATTACGGCTCAAAGGTGTGCTGGATGTTGTCGATCCTCTGGGACGTTCCCTGGGAGAGTTGCGGTCAGAGAAACTGGTGTTTTTCAGCGGAGCAGCTGGAGGGGATACCGAACTCAACACGGCGGTGCATCTGCTGGATGCGACCATCTCGACCCCGGGGCAGAATCTGACCATCAATGAAGCAGACGGTCTGGTCATACAACAGATTCTGGTGCCGGATGCTGTCGTGACCATCAATGCCGCGACGGTTACTTCGGGAGATGTGGAAGTCTTCCTGGTGGATGCGGGGACCGGACGGATTGTGGTGGACACAACCGCCTCGGGTGGCGGACTGATCCATTCCGCTGCCACAGACGCCAGCCTCAAGTCGAGTGAGTTGGCATTGTTGGTCACCACCGGAATTGCAAACAACGATTTGCTGATTGTGGAAGCTGATGTCCTTGCCGCCGCAACGGTCTCGGGAGATATTCACATTCAGAACCTGACCGATTCATTGCGAATTGGACAGGTGGGAGTGCTGAGTGGTCTGACGATTTCTGCTGGAACCGCTGCAGACAATATTCTGATTGAGACATTACAGAGCCTGCAGGTAGAGCGGGCGGTGACTGCAAATGGAGCGGCCGTGGACCTGGCGGTCTCTGCAAATAGTGGAGCCCAGCTGACAGTGCAGGCTGCTATTTCGGCAGATGAATCAATCACGCTCACATCGGGCGGGCAGTTGCTGCTGGAGTCCGGTGCTGCCGTGATGAGTTCTCAAGGAAACATCCTGCTCAGTGCCGGAGAGAACCGCGGTTTTGCCACGCTCAACACCGTGGTGGACCAGGGGTCAATCCTGATGAATCCCCTCGCTATTCTGCAGACGGATGACGGGGCGATAAAACTGTTTTCCACTGGAGATGTAGAAATCTCCCAGCTGGTTGCTTTGGGATCAACCCATCCGGAAGCAGGTCTGATTTCTATCACGGCCGATTTCCAGGGAGTGGATCAGTCATTGGCCACATTCACGGGTGCGATTACCGAATCGACTCCCGAATCGGTCACCAATCTGAGAGGGTCTCAGTTACAGCTGATGGCTTCAACGGGTGTGGGAGCCAATGATGATCTGCGTGTAGAAACGCAAACCGTCCAGGTCACCAATTTGACTGGTGATATTCAACTGACCCAGATCGCAGGGGCAACCGAGCCGACTGTTGAACTGAATGATATTCAGAATGATCAGGGGGCGATTACCATCCGGAGTGAAGATGGGGCAATCCTGACCCGGAATGTCCAGGTTACGACAGCAGGTTCAATCAGCCTGCGAGCGGAAGATGCGGGGGCGGACGGGGGAAGTGACCTGACCGTCGAAGGATCCGTTCAGACAGCCAGCGGCGAAATTGAACTGTTATCAGCCAGCCGAGATATTCTCCTTGATGGAATCATCGAATCTCTGGCTGGAGCAATCACGGTTCGCTCAGACTTGAGTGGAACCGGACAGATCACGATGACGGATGGATCGGTGATTCATGCCGCCGACGG
>JAGQQT010000695.1 GCA_020426065.1 Planctomycetaceae bacterium
GATTGTTCCAATCTTTCGACTCTCCCAATGGGAGAGTGAATGAATGCAGGCCCAACCCTTTCGATATCATGATATGAACAGGAAGACTGCAGACAAGTTGCCTGATCGTCGGAAACTGTGTGGAAAACGTCGCAGTTCGAGTCTGTGTTCAGGCGGGCTGGTGACGATACCGGACCTGCCCGTTGACGATCACCAGTTCGATTCGTCCGGTCAGCATCATCCCTTCGAATGGTGTTCGACGCCCCTTGCTGCGGAACTTCGCAGGATCAATTCGCTGCGAGGTCCGGGGATTGATAATGGTGACATCGGCAATTGTCCCCTGTGCCAGAGTCCCGCGTTCGATTCCCAGAATCCGGGCGGGGTTGATCGTCAGCTTGGACAGCAACTGCAGCCAGGTCAGTTGCCCCGTCTCAATCAGTTGAGTGATGCAGGCCGGCACGAAAGTTTCCAGGCCAACCACACCGAAAGGTGTCTGGTCCAGTTCGCAACTGACTTTTTCCTCTGCATACGGCTGATGATCGCTGCAGATCGCATCAATCGTGCCATCCTTGAGCCCTTCAATAAGGGCATCCCGATCCCCTTCGGTTCGGAAGGGAGGATTGACCTTGTACTGGGCATCAAAGCTCTGCAGGTCCTTGTCCAGAAAATAGAGGTGATGGGGCGTGACATCGGCCGTGACCTGCACTCCCCTGCTCCGTGCCTGACGTATCTGCTCAACACCGGCTGCGGTCGAAATCCCCATGAGGTGTAATTTTCCGCGGGTCATTTCAGCCAGCGACAGATCCCGATGAATCATGATCGTTTCGGCAGCCGCCGGCATGGGAGCCAGGCCGAGCAGAGTGGAGTAATACCCTTCGTGCATCAGCCCGCCAGAGACCAGCTCGGGAACCTGGGGATGATGGAAAATGGGACGATTGACCATCCGAGTATATTCGAGAGCCCGTCGCATCACTTCGGAGTTGGCAATTGCGGTTTTGGCATCGCTGAAGGCTCTCGCGCCACCGTCAACCAGTTGACCGATTTCTGCCAGTTCTTCGCCTTTGAGCTGCTTGGTCACCGCTCCAATCGGCACAACACGGCAATTCCCTGCACGCTCTGCCTGCAGAATGACAAACTCAGCTCCGGCCCGGTTATCGGTTGGCGGGTCCGTATCGGGCATGCAGGCAATGGTGGTGAATCCACCAGCCAGCGCAGCGGCCGTTCCCGTTGCGATGGTTTCATCTTCTTCGTGTCCCGGTTCTCGCAGCGAAACTCGCATATCGATCAGCCCGGGAGAGACGATGCAGTCTGTAGCATCGATCACCTGGCAACCCTCTCTGGAGGCTTCACGAGGATTGGCAATGCGTCCATCTTCGATCAACAAATCCGCGATTTCATCCCGCCCGGAGGCAGGATCAACAACACGACCATTTTGTATAAGCACGCAAGACATATGCAGGGTAATCAGACCAGTAAAGATTCCGATGTGGGAACAGACTTCAACTGCAGTTGACGACGATACAGCAGGTATAGTGCGGCCATCCGCACCGCCAGGCCGTTGTTGACCTGTTCCAGGATGACCGAGTGTTTGCCATCGGCCACGTAGGGAGTGATTTCCACTCCGCGGTTGATTGGACCAGGAGCCAGAATCACAACATTTTCCCGTGCCCTTTCGAGACGCTCGCGGTTCATGCCGAACAGATGAGCGTATTCATGAATCGATGGGAAAAAAGCGCCCCGCTGACGTTCAAACTGGATCCGCAGCAGGTTGATGCAATCGACTTCCGGAAGAATCTCATCGAGTGAGTGAGAAACTTCGACTCCCAGTTTTTCAATCTGGGGCGGGATGAGGGTTGCCGGTCCACAGACGATAATCCGGGCACCGAGTTTTTTCAGCCCCCAGATGTTTGAGCGGGCCACGCGGGAATGTCGGATATCTCCCACCAGTGCCACTGTTTTGCCCTGCAGTGTGCCGCAGCGTTCCCGAATGGTCATCAGATCCAGCAAACCCTGCGTGGGATGTTCGTGGGTTCCATCCCCCGCATTCAAAATTCCTGCATCCAGCCTCTGTGACAGGAACAGTGGTGCCCCCGGTGATTTGTGGCGGACCACCATCAGGGAAACACCGAGTGATTCAATATTTCGAGCGGTATCGAGAAAAGATTCTCCCTTGGAAAGACTGCTTCCAGAGGGGGAGAAATCAACGGTATCCGCTGACAGGCGTTTGGCAGCCAG
>JAGQQT010000696.1 GCA_020426065.1 Planctomycetaceae bacterium
GTTTCTGATCTGGCAGAGCAGGCAACCCTTTCCGAAAGCCAGTTGCATCGGGAATTCGCGAACCGGTTCGGCATCACTCCCAATCAGTATATCCGTGAAGTCAGGATCGGCGTCGCCCGACACCTGCTCGAAACAGATGACCTCTCATTAACGCAAATTGCCAGTGAGTGTGGCTTCTACGATCAAAGCCATTTTTCCCGACAGTTCAAGACATCCACCGGTCTCACTCCACTGCAGTATCGGCGCCGCTTCCGCTCTGATCACTGAGGAATCCTGTCGGTTTCTCGACACAGACAACTCGCATGATTTAGACTCATGCCTCCCGGCATCACTCTTCGACTGCGAACAATCTCCCTGGAGCAGATTCCCATGAAAAGCTGGTCTCAGTCTGTCTACGTTGAATTCTCTCTGGCAATTCTGATCTTTCTCGGATCACAAATTCCATCAACAACCGCACTCTCAGCCGAGACGGACACTCACCCATCTGGAAGCCAGTACAACGTCCTGTTCATCATCTCTGATGATCTGACCTACACCGCTCTGTCCTGCTATGGCAATCAGGTTTGCAGCACACCAAACATTGACCGCATCGCCGCTCGAGGCACGCGCTTTACGCGGGCTTATTGTCAAGGAACCTACTGCGGTCCTTCGCGGGCATCTTTCATGAGTGGATATTATCCACACGCCACCGGAGTGCTGGGTTACACTAATCCCCGCCCACAAATTGGCGACCGCTTGACCTGGTCGCAACTTTTCAAAAATAACGGCTATTACGCCGCTCGGGTCAGCAAGATTTTTCACATGGGTGTGCCGGGCGGAATTGAAGAAGGTAGTGACGGTGCTGACGATGAACTTTCCTGGACCGAACGGTTCAACAGTCAAGGTCCTGAGTGGAAAGCACCAGGAGACGGAGAAACACTCGAAAACAATCCGGATGGCAAAAGACCTGTGGTCGGTGGTAACACCTTCGTTGTCGTTGAGGCAGACGGAGATGACCTGGTCCACTCCGATGGCAAGACCGCTGATAAAGCCGTCGAACTGATTCAACAGCATCGGAAAGAACTTTTCTGGCTGGGTGTGGGATTTGTCCGCCCGCACGTCCCGTTCGTCTCACCGCGTAAATATTATGTCCCGTTCAAACCTTACGAAACCATGCAGCTCCCTGAAAAACTGGCGGGCGACTGGGATGATATCCCCAAGGCGGGCATCAATTACAAGACCAGTGAGAACATGAAAATGGATCTCCGCCGGCAGAAAAAAGCGATGGGGGGATACTATGCTTCGGTCGCCTACATGGATGCTCAAGTGGGCAAAGTTCTCGATGCCCTGGCAGTAGCGGGACTGGAAGACAAAACCATCATCATCTTTACCAGCGACCACGGCTATCACCTGGGCGAACATGATTTCTGGGCCAAGGTCAGCCTGCGGGATGAATCCGCCGGGGTTCCGTTGATCATCAGTGTTCCGGGGAAGAATCCAGCCGTCTGCAACTCCCTGGTGGAACTGCTTGATCTCTACCCGACCGTTGCCACTCTCTGCGGCCTGCAGCCCCCCGGTCAAATTCAGGGAAAAGACATCTCTCCGCTGCTTGATGATCCAGGGCTAGAAGTTCGGGAGGCCGCCTTCAGCGTGGCTCCGATGCGGAAAGGATTCCTGCTCCGCGAACAGAAGTATGCCTACATCCAGTACAACGAAGATGCATCGGGCGGAATCGAACTATTCGATACGGAAGCCGATCCCCAGCAATATACCAACCTCGCCTCTTCCCCAGAGTATCAGCCGCTCGTGGAACGCTTCAAAACCAGTTTGTCCGCCAAACTGGAAGAGGTCCGCGACAACGACCTGTAAACGTTGCCCCATGATCGCTGGCATGTCAGAGGTCGCCCTGCCTATGATTTTCTTGTGACCACTCCACCGGAACGCAAAAGGTGAAGCATGATGACTGGCATCCTGAACTTTCTCGTCTCCATGATGCTGCTCGCCCCCATCTCTGAGCCCGCTCATGGCGTCGGAGAAATCGAAGTCGCACCCGGTTTCGAAGTTCAGGAGGTTGCCTCCGAGCCCGCAGTCATGGATCCGGTCGATTTCGACTGGGGTCCGGATGGGAAACTGTGGGTCGTGGAAATGGCCGACTACCCCATGGGAATTGATGGCAAAGGGAGCCCTTGCGGACGTATCAAACTGCTGGAAGATCGTGATCAGGATGGAATCT
>JAGQQT010000697.1 GCA_020426065.1 Planctomycetaceae bacterium
CGCTTGAGACTACCCGGCCGTGTTGGGTATCTTCGGGAGATGAGATGAAAGTCTTAAGTTCAGGCCTATCTTTGCCCTAACAGAAAAAGTTTTCCAGAGTTGCCCAGGCTGACATGCCTGAGGGGTCTATGAGCCAGCAGGATCTCTCTGGCCCACAATCACACAACGCCGGGAATCTGAATCAGAATTGCGTGAAAGTGATCGAAACATGAGTGAGGTACTGCCGGAAAATCTCGATCGTTCGGCGATTGAATCCCGCCAGTGGCTGCGCCTAGAGCAGATGCTGGCTGAACTCCACACCAATTCATTCTGGAGTCAGCGTTTTGAAAAGCAGGGGCTGGATCCCGGCTCGATCCGGACATGGGAAGATTTTCGTCAGATTACGCCACTGAAAAAGCAGGAACTGGTGGATGATCAGAATACCCATCTCCCTTACGGCACGAATCTGACTTATCCACGCATCCGTTATTCCCGCCTGCACCAGACTTCAGGAACTACCGGTCGACCACTCCGATTTCTGGATACGCCTGACAGTTGGGACTGGTTCAAATCCTGCTGGGCCCAGATTTACCGTATCATTGGACTGCAACCGGAAGACCGGCTCTGTTTTCCCTTCTCATTCGGTCCGTTTATTGGATTCTGGGCAGGTTTCGAAGGAGCGTTGCAGTTTCAGAACCTGTGTATTGCTGCTGGGGGAATGAGCAGTGAAATCCGTCTGCAGGTCATCCTGGAACACGAAGTCACGATTGTCTGCTGCACTCCCACCTATGCCTTGAGACTGGTGGAGGTCGCTCAGCGGGAGAATCTCGATCTGGCGGGATCATCTGTTCGGGCGATCCTCGTCGCTGGAGAGCCAGGAGGAAGCATTCCCGCCATTCGCCAACGGATCGAAGCGGGCTGGGGAGCTCGGGTATTTGATCACTGGGGAATGACAGATATCGGCTCGCTGGGAATTGAATCCATCGAGGATCCGGGAAGCCTTTTGATTCTTGAGACTGAATGTATCGCGGAAATTGTTGACCCGCAGACACTCCAACCGGTTGAACCGGGGAATCGGGGAGAACTCCTGATCACAAATCTGGGTCGCTGGGGCGGACCTGTAATTCGCTATCGGACTGGTGATATCGTGCAGGCTGCAACTACCCCCAACCAGTGCGGTCGGAGTCTGCTGCGACTGGAAGGCGGAATCCTCGGACGTTCTGACGATATGGTCACAATTAGGGGAAACAACGTGTTTCCTTCTTCAGTAGAAGCTGTGCTGCGTGAGTTTGATGAGGTGATCGAATATCGGATTACAGTGACCGAAAAGCAGGCCATGCATCATCTGATTATTGAGATCGAACCCCAACTGCCAGAGGGTGTGAATTGGGAATCAGCAGATTCTCAAGCCTGGTGCCGATCGATGCAGGAACGACTGGCTCGCGTCCTGCGGGACCGGTTGAATTTTCAGGCTGAACTGCAGATGGTCCCACCAAACAGTCTGCCACGCTTCGAAATGAAGGGCCGACGGTTTCACAGGCAATCGTAAAGCCCTTCCTGACCGATCGATCTTCCTGAACAGTTAAAAAATGGGCGCAAAAAAAGAGGTGACCTGAATAACAGGTCACCTCCGTTATTTAACCGTAGAATCTGAAGAGATTCAGATTAGCGGCGACGACGCTTTGGGCCTTCGTTGACAGGCACATCGCAGGAGATGTCGCACTGATCGTTGTCGCAATCATCAACGGTGTCATCGAAAGAAGAACCGCGGGTGTAAGCAGCGAAGCCGCGACCGTAGCTCTTTTCTTTGGAGAAACCGGTGTACCAGTATGACTGGTTGACGCTTCCGATAGCATCGCCAACGTCGTTCAGTTCTGCAACGACGGCGTGCTGGATGGAGCTCAGACCGACGATCAGGCCGATGACCAGAATCGTTGCGATCAGAACCAACTCTGCGGAGACAATGAAGCCCGCTTCGTCATTCCAAAGTGCTTTCAGCATGTGAGAGTTCCTTTTTTTCTGTAAACATTTGTGAAAAGATTTTTTGTTCGAAAGATTTCCGGCCAAGAAACCTTTCAGGACACTCGTCAAGACAAGACGGCACAAGAAAATGTACAAAAGTGTCCCTGAGACGGCTGGAATCAGCAGGCCGAACCAATTCCCAATCCGTTCCGTCGTTTACCTTCCGGCACCAGAAAAGAGGGGCAAACAGAAGGCAGCTGAGACAGAT
>JAGQQT010000698.1 GCA_020426065.1 Planctomycetaceae bacterium
GTCCTCGGAAATGATCATGGCTTTGGCGTTTCTTTCTTTGAGTCATACTCCGTCCAGAACTCCTCGGTGGTCTTGTCGGGGTCGTAGACGCCGGGGCGGTTGTCTTCCTTGTAGCTGAGGCGTTCGAGTTTGCGCAGGGTGCGGAGGAACTCGATTTCCTTTGCATTGGGCGGAAGAGTGAGTTGCTTTAGCTCTTTGCAATCTGCGAGCGGCGAGACGTCAGTGAGTTCGGTGCAGGCGTGAAGCCTCAGCCCGGTAAGAGGCATACCGCGTAGGGGCGTAAGGTCGGTCACTTTCGTTCCACTCGCGTGTAATGAGTCCAACGGCATTCCTTGGAGCGGGCTCAGATCAGTCACTTTGGTATTGTAGAACTGCAACGTTGTGAGAGACATGCCGCGCAGGGGTTCCAGATCGGTGACGGCTGTGCTCCCAAGCCAGAGCTTGCTCAGGGGCAGGCCGCTGAGGGGCTTGAGATCAAATATGGGGAGACCGGCCAGGACCAGATTTTCAAGCGGCATCCCCTGAAGCGGAGTCACGTCGGTGACTTTGGTTCCTTCGAGGTTCAGATGCTTGAGCGGCCAGCCTCGCAGCGGTGAGAGGTCAGAGACGGCCGTCTTTTTCAGGCTGAGGCGGCTGATAGGTGGTCCCTTGAGGATCGCGAGGTCGGTGATCGTCGCCCCTTCGAGGTCCAGTTCCCAGGTGCCGTCGGGAAGTTGTTTGCCGCTCTTAATCGCCAGGCCCGAAGCACGCAGATCGCGGAGCCAGTTCAGACCGTTCAATCTGTCAATGGAGATCTTCGCTTCGGGGTGCATTTCCAGCTGTTTGTCGAGTTGCTCTTGGGCGCCGATGACGTGATATGCTGCAGCGAGTCTTGCCCAGGGATCGACGATCTTTCTTGCCGTCAGGAGGTCGCACGCTCGCGAGTTGTGGCTGATCGACAAGCGGAAGCGGCCAAGGTTGGTGACTCGATCCTTTCTGTCGAAGTCCAGCAGCAGATTTAGAGTTGTTCCCCGAGTCAGGAGTTGTGTCTGTTCGGTCTGCCAGATCGCAACACGACTGGTTGACGGGCCGCCGTCGATCGACCACCAACCATTTGGTTTGATGGGGTAGTCCCGATATTCGTAGTCCGCGACGCCGGCGTCGAACGTCAATGTCCTGGCCTCACCTCCCTCTTCGGGTGTCGCGGTGAGCTGCCACTGATTCATGACGAAGGAGCCTTTGGTGTCTCGCCCGGGGCCATCTGCTGGAAGTGACGGGTCGGTCAGTGCTTCCAGGCGTACCGACTGAAGTTCGATGTCCGCAGGCACGACGAATTGGAGGTGGTACTGGTCGCGCGGTGCATTCGTGCCACTCGCCAGAATCGACCTGTCCTCCAGCAGCGTCAACGTCGCCCCACCCTTCGACTTCATCTCTGTCGGTTCGAGGGTCGTCCAGGTTGTCGCCATATCAGCATCGAGCAGCAGCAAGTCGGCCAGCGATTGAGCGAGCAGGGAATTCACCGGTTCGGCGACCAGTTGCTGCTCGTACAACATGCGGGCTGTTGCGGCCGCGGCGCGGGCCGCGGCGATGTCACCGCTTGCCTGAGAGTGCCGGGCCAGCGCGTCGTGCAGGACGGCATCCTGCGGCCGCAGATTTGCCAGTTTGTCCAGCACGCCGACATGAGCTGACGCTGTCTCAATAATCTTCGTTCGGATGCCTTGGTCAGCCGTTTGATCGAGCACTTGAGTGAAGGTAATCGCAGCCTCGTCAACCTGCCCGAGCTGGCTGTAAGCATTCCCTAACGCGATCTCAAGACCTGCAAGGTCACTCTCCTCGAGTTGCTGGGCGAACGGGGCGCCTTCGATGGCCTGGGGATCGCGCGTCACGGAAAGTCGCATGCGACCAAATACGTGGCGAGGAAACTCCGATTCATGGCGCAGGCGGATTCGCAGCCGCGTCCCGGCCTTGTACCCGAACGGTGTCTCCGTAGTGAAAATCGCCGCTCGATCAAGTGGGACGCCCTTATGGTCGGTCGTCCAACCGGTCGTGAGATCGCCATCAATGGCATACTCAATGTTCCTGCTGGCTTTGGGGTGAGCAGTCCAGGCATTGTTGAACTTTATGGGCAGCCATTCCTCAGGGGTCTCTGCAGAGGCTGCTTCCGCCTCGAATTCGGTCAGCACGACGTTGCCATTCCCAATGGACCGTCCGTGCGATCCATTTTCAAG
>JAGQQT010000699.1 GCA_020426065.1 Planctomycetaceae bacterium
CGGGGAGGGTGATTGCTAGAGAATGGAGTTCCGTGTTATTGACCCTCCCCGGCTGCGCCGACCCTCCCGATGGGAGGGTGAAGTTGTTTTGTGAAATTGATTACAACATAAAGTGTGCCACGGCTCTGTGAGCCGTGCTGAGTACGCTTAGAAGCTCAGCATGAATGCCACGATGTCATCCGGCGGAAAAGACCACAGAAAAAAGCGACTCGCGTACAATGAACCCGGGCACGCACATTTCCTGACTTACTCTTGCTGGAAGAGATGGCCATTGCTGTCTCAAGATCGATCACGCCAGTGGGCGGTTGATGCGATCAACCGAACAAGAGAATCACAGAATGTAGCGGTTTGGGCGTATGTCATTATGCCAGAGCACGTTCATCTGTTGATTTCTCCACGGAATCGGGACTATGAAATGCGCAGAATCCTCGCAGCCCTGAAGGCACCTGTTTCCCGCTCAGCGAAGGCATATTTTGAAGATTCCGAAAATGAACGCTGGCTTACAAAACTCACTGTTCAGCACGGGAATCGAAAGACATTTCGATTCTGGCAACCCGGTGGCGGGTCTGATAAAAATGTGTGGAATTCAAATTCAATCGAACAGGTCGTTGACTATATTCATGCGAATCCTGTTCGTCGTGGAATTACTGAACGCCCTGAGGATTGGCCGTGGTCGAGCGCCCGTGCTATTGTTGGAGTAGATGACGTTCCATTAAAAATTGACAAAATGGATCTGTTGTAAATAGTCATCGATGAAAAAACGGCTCACAGAGCCGTGGCACACATCTTCGTAAACACACTCTGCGAGAAATCACCCCAGATTCGGCATCTTTGAGGACATCAGTATGAGTTTAACAGAGTGTGTTTCCGTGGCCGTGATTGAACATCAGAATTGTGTTCTGGTGGGGAAACGGCAGCAGTCTCAAACACTGGCCGGACTGGCGGAATTTCCGGGTGGCAAAAGGTTCGAGCCGGAATCTTCTGCGGAGGCAGCGATTCGGGAAACGCTGGAAGAAACCGGATTGAACATTGTTCCGATCCGGTTACTCGATCAGACCACGTTCTCGTATGATCACGCCAATGTGGAAATCGACTTCTGGCTGTGCAGACTGGCCGAAGAAAGCCTCAGCTTAGTCCCCCAGGAACCGTGGCAGTGGGTCCCCCGGCATCTGCTGGCCGAGTTTGAATTTCCTGCGGCCAATCAGCAGGTTGTACGCCTGTTGATTTCTGATGATCCCTCCAAGTCGACTCTGGCCTGAACTCAAAGCAGCATCTGCCTGAAAGTGAACTGACTGATGACGGAGGAAACTCCCACACTCAATGTTGTGTTGTATGAGCCGGAAATTCCGCAGAATGCGGGGAACATCGGTCGCAGCTGTGTGGCAATTGGAGCCAAACTATGGATGATCCGCCCGCTGGGGTTTCAGCTGGATTCTAAATATCTGAAGCGGGCCGGGCTCGATTACTGGCCTTATCTGAATTACGAAGTGGTCGATTCCTGGGATGAAGTACGTGAGCGACTGCCCGACACACAGGTCTGGGCACTCTCCAAATTCGGAACCCGGGCTCCCTGGACCGCTCAGTTTGCTCGTGGAGACATTCTCCTGTTTGGCAAGGAAAGCGCGGGGTTACCGCCGAAAGTGCGGGAACAGTATGCAGACAATCTGCTCCGTCTGCCGATGCGTCCGGAGGTCCGCAGCCTGAACCTGGCCAGCACCGCCACGGCCATCATGTATGAAGCGGTTCGTCAATGGGGCGGGCTGCCGGAGTTGGGGAACTGATTTCCCCTCAGCCGTTACTGATGTTCTCCCCAGATGGCCAGATTCATCAGTGGCCAGAGCCACATGCCGGCCTCCTCGGGGTGATCGACAATTTCTGCGAGCGTCGCTCGATGGAAGATTGATTTCAGGAACGCGCTCTGCCTCAACTTCTGTTGAATCTTCTGCTGCCACTCGTTCTGCATCCACTCCAGCACCGGCGTGGGGAAGCTCGCTTTTTTCCGGTTCGCCAGTTGATCGGGTAATCGCTGGCGGGCAACTTTTCTCAGCAGCGATTTCGATTCCAGCAATCCGGTCTGTTCCAGTTCCATGGCCAGTTCACCCCAGGTTGGCTGGGATTCGGAAACCGCAAACCGCTCTGAAAAGGGAGTTGGCCAGATTGCTTCAACCAGTCGATGATCGGTGTAGGGCACACGCGCCTCGAGT
>JAGQQT010000069.1 GCA_020426065.1 Planctomycetaceae bacterium
TACGATCTGCCTGCCTCGGAAGAAGGCTTGCCGGGTGAAGGAGAACTGAGACGTTACGATGGCTATGTCAAACGCTGGACAGAAGCCCGCACTCAGTGGGCCAGTGAAGTCCAGCAGGATCAGGGAGCGGTCGTCTTCCTGGGGGACTCCATTACTCAGGGTTGGGGCAAAACCTTCCGGGATCAGTTTCCGGGAATGAAAGTGGCCAATCGGGGGATTGGTGGAGATACCACTCGTGGCATGCTGATCCGCCTGCAGGAAGATGTGCTGGCACTCAATCCCTCAGCGATTGTGTTTCTGGGCGGAACAAATGATATCGGGGTCAACATTGCACCGGATGCCATTGGTCGCAACTTCGAGAAGATCGTGCAGGCCATCAAAGCCCACAATCTTCAGGTTCCGATTGTCCTGTGCCGGATGTTCCCCAGCTCGGAAACCAAAGGACGTCCCCGCAAAACCATTGAAGCCGTCAACGCTCTCTACGATGCCGCCGTGAAGGGGGATCCGCAGATTACCGTCGTGGATACCTGGACGCTGTTTGCTGATGCCGCAGGGGATGCCCGGGCGGACCTGTTTCCGGACCTGCTCCACCTGAATGAAAGTGGGTATGCCCGCTGGGGAGCCGCCTTACGACCCGTCTTTGCCACACTCGGTTTGATTGAAACTGCTCCAGATGATTTCGAACTCGAGCCCGGGTTTGTCAGCCTGTTTAACGGTCATGACCTGACCGGCTGGGGCTTCCGGCCGACTCCACCTCGCAAGCAACCCAAGAATCCGAATCCGAATGCTCCTGTCTTTGTGGAAATCACGGAAGCAGAGAACTTTGATGGCAAAACAAAAAGCAGCGATGGCCGTTATGTGGCCATCAATGATCGACTTGTGGTCACGACACCATCCGAAGGCCGACGAATTCAACAGCTGTGGACGACGAAGGAGTTTTCCGGCGATCTGATTCTGCGGCTGGAGTTCAGGGCCACACCCAATGCTGACTCCGGTGTCTTCATCAAAGAGCCTCAACTGCAGTGTCGCGATTTTCTGCTGGCCGGTCCCTACAAGGAATTGACCAAGTTTCGTGAAGGAGACTGGAACGAGCTGGAAGTGATTGTCAAAGACAATGTAGTCACCGCGACCTGCAATGGAGAACTGCTGACCAACGAAATGGCTGTCCCGCCAACCGGCCCCATTGGCCTGGAAGGAGACCGCGGTCAAATGGAATACCGCCGCATCCGCATCAAGTCCCTGAATCAGGGAGAATAATACTGATCGGGAAGCTCCCGTCTCCTCAGCCTGCATAAAGCAGGTTGAGGAGTTCGTTGGAGCCGAAGGTTTCGAACGCAGGATCTGGCTGGGCATCCTTCGCTGCGGGAGAACCGATGCGAGTCTCATCACTGGTTTGGGCTGGCGTTCCATTCGGCACAATGACGGTCGCATTCCAGCGACTGGCGAGTGGCTGGAGATGAGTGGAAGACTCGGCTTTGCTGATTTCGGGTGGAGGAATGATGGTGTCCAGAACCGCTGGCTCCGGATGGAAATCGCCACCATTCACAAACTGCCAGTCCACGACAGCCCAGGTTTCGATCGAGCGGTTGTAAAACTGGTCACCGTATGCCTCGGCAGAAATCCATTTGCCATTGCTGTCCCGGCCAATCAGATCACTCCGGTGGTCACCGTTTGTGCTGCCGACATGAATATCAAAGACCCCATTCGAAGCAAACGACCACGTCGTCCACAGACTGAAACTGAACAGGTTGGTACCAGTCAGTCCGACCCACCATTTGGTGGTATTGATTCGAGCGGCGATATCATCTTTGCCATCGCCGTTGAAGTCGCCCACAACCAGTGAGTCGAAAGATTGTGTTGCGGTCAGTTCAGCAAACTTCAGGCTGGCAAATCCGTCTGCCGGTCCAACTGATTTGGCAACAAACAGACTACGGGTCGCTCCGTTTCCAAACACCGCGACCACATCATCCCGTCCATCGCCATTAAAATCTCCGGCCTGGGCAAACCGAAATCCGTTCGTGATACCCCATTGATGGGAAAGCAGATACTGAAATTGAGTGTTACTGGTTTTGGCCATGAACACGTTACCCGTGAGTGTGATGATGGTCAGGTCATCTCCCTTGACTCCATCAAAGTTCCCCACGAGGACTTCGGCTATGCCGTTATAGTTGCCGAAGTCACCCCAGTGCTTGTTGGTGAACTTCTCGCCATCAGACTGAGCCACCCACCAGCGGCCTCGCGTTCCGTTTTTGAACAGTCCGATGATGTCGTCGCTGCCATCCTGGTTAAAATCACCGACATGCACTTCCTTAATCTCAGGAGCGGTCCAGGTTGTCCAGGTCGTAAATGTGAAGTTGCCGTTTCCGTCTGCCAGACCGATCCGCCATTCGCCATTGAATAACCAGCAGGCCAGATCCTCAATGCCATCACCGTTGAAATCTCCGGTCAGAACCTGTTTGAACGTGCTGGCAGGTCCGGATGCTGCCAGTCCGGTCTGATAGTTGAAATCCTCTACAGGTGAAGCCAGCCACCAGTTCCCGTTAAAGAAACCGGAAATGGAAGTGCGGGGAACCACAAAACCTTCGTACGCTCCAATATCCACTCGACCTTCCAGGATCCGCGGAAAGCCCGGACCCCGTTCATCGGTGAAAAGAGGACTGCTGTCCGCATTCACGGCCGAAGCATTATTCCCACGGTTGATTGCGGGCGAATTGGAGATCAGGGCATGGGTTGGAATAGAAGTGGAGAGGCTTCTGAGAATTGGATCGAGGACATCCGGGACATGCACTCCCACGATATTTCCCAGGCTGCCATTGCTCAGTCCACCAGCTGATCCGGCAGCTCCAATCAGGTTATTGTTGGATGTAGCAACCACGTTGCCCAGCAGTTCATCATCAAGGCTGGTCAGGCCAGAAGTGTTGCCCGCAACGATGGTATTTCTGAACGTGGCCGTTCCATTTTGAACGGCTGCACCTCCTCCATTGGAAGAACCGGCTCCATCAGCATCCGCCTGATTGCCAAAAATGGTTGTGTTGACCACCGTAATCTCACCACCAGTTGACAGGTGAATTCCACCACCATTGAGGTCTGCAGAATTGGAGGAAATGGTGGAGTTGACCACATAACCAGTCGAACTGAAATCAATTCCTCCACCTCCGAATCCGGCGTGATTATGGTCGATGGTGCTCTTCTGGATGGTCAGGTTGACTGCTTCACTGTCGTTGTCAATCGCCCCTCCAAATGTGTTGGCACGATTCCCCGTGATCCACAGGTTGTCCAGGATCAGGTCGCCTCCCCGATGCAGGATGGCCCCGCCTCCGTTCGAGGAGGTGTCATTACCACCAGTCAGTTTCAGAGCGGAGATGACAACATTATCTGGAGAGGAGATATCAAAAATTCGAGTGAGATTGTTTCCGCTGATCGTCAGCGATGTGGCGCCTGGACCGAGAATATTCAGGTCTCCACCACCCGCGATATCCAGATCGGTTCCATTGAGTGTGATCGTTCCCCCATTCAGCAGCGAAGCGAAAAAGATCGAGTCAGTATATCCTCCGATATTCGAACCAATGTCCTGCAGCGCTGCCATCGCGAGAGCCTCACGAAGCGAAAATGTGTTGGGATCGGTTGTCTCATCATTGAGGGTGTTGACCACCAGTGTGGTCTGCAATTCAAAGGCGCCGATATCAACCTGTCGGGCTGCATCTGGACCTCCCTCTGAATTTCTGTTGAAGGGCGTGCCCCGCCCGTCATAGGTCAGAAAGTGACCACGATGATCTCTGGAGCGGAGGAAATCACCGGCGTTCACCGCAGCCGAATCCGGCAGGAGGGCATGAGTCGGAACGCTTCCACCATTATTCTGGACGATCGGATTCAGGATGGTGTTGATATCGCGTGTGCCCGCTCCATTCACACCGACTCTGTTATTGTTGCTGCCATTGGTCACTCCGCCCGATGTCCCTGCATCCCCGATCAGGTTGTTGAACCCCGAGAGCGTTCCCGCATTCGAGACATCATCCGGAATGCTGGGAATCCCCTGGAAATTACCGGCAATGAGTGTGTTGTGGATTGTCACCGTAGCAGAGGATTCAATACCCAGTCCTCCGCCGTGCTGGTTGTTCAGGCCCGTTCCATCGCAGATATTCATGGCGATGGTACTGTTGATGATCTGCAGATTTGCACCAGACTGCGCCCGGATCCCGCCAGCAAATCCATCGGAACGATTCCCTGAAATCGTGCTGTTCGATATGTAGGTTGTTCCGCCCACAGCAATTCCCCCAGCGATAATGGGGGCATAATTACCGGTAATGGCGCTGGAGAAAATATTGAGAGTTCCCCCCAGCGAATTGATCGCACCTGCTGAAGTCGCAACGTTATTGTCAATCCACATCAGGTTCAGCGTGAGTTGAGCATTGTTGCGGATGGAGCCGCCCGAAGACGAGCCGCTGCCGGTTTCCGTGCCATCGCCGTTGATCAGTTTCAACCCGGTAATTTCCACTGTGCCCGCAGTATTGGAGATATCAAAATGTCGGGAATGGGTACCTGCATCAATGGTCAATCTGTTGGATCCCGGACCATCGATAATCAACTCATCTGTGATGTCCAGATCATCTCTCTGCAGCGTAATGGTCTGGCCATTTAAAGTTGCTGAAAACACGATCCGGTCCGTCCCGGTGAAATCCCCGGCGGGCGCATCTCCGAACGCAGTATTATTATTGGCCGCCCGGATGGCTTCCCGCAGACTGATCAATCCATCGGACACACCCGCATTGTTGGCCGGTTCATCCAGCAGGGTATTCACCAGGTAAGTTGTCAGCAGAGTTCGTACTTCCAGCTGTTCAGAACAACTTTCCAGTCTGCGGAACCGTCGACGGCAAACGGAGGGAGCGGTGGACAGACGCTGGCTGGAGCGTATCAGGAGATTGCGAATCATGTAGATCTTCCCTGTAAAATGAGTGCAGAAGACAACTCCTGCTCCCGGCGGGCTTTCAGAACTGATCCATCACAGTTCCCCTCAATTCAAAGGCAGCTCGCTCGATGATTCGTCGTGTGAGAAAATAAATGGAGGATAAGGCAGGGGCACATGTGGCCACCTGTCTTTTGAGGCCTGAATTGAATCCGAATATTCAACCTGCCGCAAGGGGAGTTTTCAGGCTTGGGGCAGACCACCTGAAAAGACCAGGGCTTTTGAACTCTCAGGCGTCCCCAGTCTCATCCGCTCGAGACTCCGCCAGAAGTCTGGCCCGGAGTTCATGGACGGGAATCAAACCACCGACAAGGCGGCGACAAAAGAAATCCAGCTGTCGGGAGACGGCTGTCCGGTCCCGACTCAAATCTTCTGTCTGCCAGTTTTCGGCGGCGGAGGTGCGTTCTTTCCACCGCAACTCACTGGTGCCCGCCAACTGATATTCCATTTGGATTGTCACGACTTCCAGCAGAGGATCTGCCGGATTCTGTTGCGGTTGAATGTTGATTCGGATGGGAACCGAATTCCCGCTGGAAACTTGTCGCGGATTCCGGGCCAGAAATGCAGGAGGCTGGTTCGGCTGTAACAACGGCTCCAGTTGATAACCGGGCAACATGTGCTGCAGCCATTCATAGCAGCGGACCCGGGCAACCCGGTTCTTTTCCAGATTACCGTTTTCGGCAAACCGGAAACTCAAAGACTCAACCGGATCCGGCCTGGATGCCTGCATTTCCTGCAGACGCAGGCTGGCTGGAGAATACATTTCGGCATGTTCAATCACTGGCAAAGCCGTGGATGCGTTCAGCTCACGCTCCAGTGGCTCCCGAAATTCCGCGGCAACCGAGCGGTCACCAGCCCAGAAGACCGGCCGGTCATTTCGGAGACATTCCACCAGTGGCATAATTCCCGACCAGCCGGTACTCAGCATCAGGACCGCATCGATATCAGAGCGTTCAATGATCTGACGGTAAGAATGGGCAACCGGAATCTGCAGAGAACCTGCTACCTTGCGAGCCCAGTATTCCACGGAATCATAGACGGTAACGACACACACCCGGGCAGAAAGTTCCCGCAGGGCAGGTTCATACAGTCTGGCGAAGTTGGGGCCGCCAGTACCGATCACACCCAGCTGGAGCATCAGGACCTCCTGCACTACATCTTCACAGGAATCGGATTTGGAAAGGGATCAGTCGTGAATGTTCTGGAACAGAACGACAAGTGTGATAAATCGGGATTGAATACAAGGCCCGAGAGGATCAATTCGAATCGACTGTTTCAAACAGAGATTTTTGCACCCAGCAGTTTGACGAATTCCTGCAGAATCGCTGGATGAGCAGGCCAGGCCGGTGCAGTCACCAGGTTTCCATCCGTGAGGGCTTCATCAACTCCCTTCGTAACAAATTCTCCTCCAGCCAGGGTGATTTCCGGTCCGCAAGCCGGGTAGGCCGTACAGCTTCGTGAGCAGATGACACCGGCAGCAGTCAGTAACTGGATCCCGTGGCAAATGGCGGCAATCGGCTTTTCGTCTTCGTCAAACTGGCGAATGATATCCAGCACCTCTGGATTCAATCTCAGATACTCAGGTGCCCGTCCACCTGGCAGATACAGCCCTGAATAGAGAGTAACATCCAGCCCCTCAAAGTCGGCATTGATCAAAAAGTTATGCCCCGGCTTCTCCGAATAGGTCTGGTCCCCTTCAAAATCGTGAACGGCGGTGCGAACCGTATCCCCAATTTTCTTTCCAGGACAAACCGCATCCACTCGATATCCCAGCATCAGTAAAGCCTGGAAGGGGACCATGACTTCATAGTCTTCGACATAATCCCCGACAAGCATCAGGATCGCTGGTTGTGACATGGTTCAGGCTTTCATTCGCTCAAGACGAAGTTCAATCGACAGGCTATCTCAATCCTTCAACCCAGAAGCAGTTTTGAAACCGATTCCAGGTAAATCAGGAGTGACGGACCGTTTCTATTCTGAAGCCGATTTGCGGATTGGTCAATTCTGTTGTGCCTGTGCTTGCGGAGGGGAAGGAAATCAGTGAAAATCGGGTTGTCACCCCACACCTCTGTTTGCGAGAGCAACCATGTCGCTGAAGTCCCGTTTTGTGCTCGCAGCTGTGCTGTTTACTCTCCCCACCGGATGCGATCAGCCCCAGCCCGAAAAAGCGCCGGTCACCGCTCAGAATCCACCTGAAGCCCAGACCTCCGAACCGGAACCAGAAAAGCGTCCGAATCTCGTCAAACGGAAAACGACGGAGATCGTCGACAAAAACAAGATTCTCACCGAACGTCCAGATCTGATCGAAGTTCAGAACAGTGTGACCGGCAGCGACCCGTTGACTACCTCTCTGACAGGTTACATCGCCGCGTCCTCCCGCGTGAATGTGATGAACATGCAGCATCAGATCGACCTGATGAGGGCCTCCGAAGATCGGAACCCGACCTACCAGGAACTGATGGACATGATGCGTGAGAGCCGGATGGAACTCAATGCATTGCCCGACTACCAGATGTATGCCTACGACGATCAGTCAGGCAAGTTTCTGATTCTGGAAGACCCCGTCGCCAAAAAAGAGTTCCAGGATCAGGCGAAGTAAACATCTGGCGGAATCTTCTCATCCTTCACTCTCCCTCGGGAGAGTCGCTGGATGGGAACAATCCTGCAGAGAGGGGAAGCAGGGAGTAATCTCCCAATACTTTTCCCTCCCGGGCTGCGCTGACCCTCCCGGAGGGAGCGTGAATAGGTTTTGTGGCACTGGAGAAACGCCATCGCTCTTGTTTTTCAGTCGCTATGTGCCCTGTCAACCTTACAAGCTACTTAATAGTTCCCGCTGGCAATGTAACATCGCCCGGTCTCACTGGTTGCAGCCCCTTTTCTACGAAGTCTTCATTGCAGCCAGTTCAGAAAACAGATGGGCACTGGCCAGTGTTCCCCGCTCGAAATTTCGTTGATGGAAATGTTCGTTCGGACTGTGGAGATTGTCACTGTTCAGCCCCCAGCCCAGCAGCAGAGTTTCCACATTGAAAATGTGTTTGAGTGAAGCCACCACAGGTATCGAGCCACCTTCCCGGATAAACACCGGAGCCCGGCCGAATGCTTTTTCAATTGCACTGGTAGCTGCTTGAAAGTAAGGGCCGGAAGTATTAAATACCAGGCCACTGCAACCATGAAAATCCTTGAATTCCATCCGCACACCTGGCGGACAGACTGCTTCCAGATGCTGTCGGAGTGCTGCCGTCAACTGCTGTGGATTCTGGTTGGGAACGAGTCGGCAGGTGATTTTGGCACTCGCCTTGGAGGGGACAATCGTTTTGGGCCCTTCTCCCTGATAACCTCCCTTGATTCCGTTCAAATCCAGAGTCGGACGTGCCCAGCGACGTTCTGGAGTGGAAAAGCCATATTCACCCGTGGTCCCCTTGACCTGCAGATCCCGTTCGAACTCTTCCTGAGAGAACGGCAGAGCGGCAAACTGCCCCCGTTCCTCGTCGGTCAGGGAAACCACTGCTTCATAAAATCCGGGAACGGTAACACGGCCGTGCTCATCGTGCAGGCTGGCCAGCATTTTGACCAGGGCGTTGATCGGATTCGTGACCGCTCCTCCAAACACACCACTGTGCAGGTCGCGATTCGGACCAGTCAGCAGAACCTCGCAGGCCAGGATGCCACGCAATCCATAGGTGATTGCCGGCATGTCCTGGGCATACATGCTCGTATCGCTGATCACGGCAATATCGCAGGCATACTCTTCACGCTTCGATTCCAGGAACAGATCCAGATTGTTGCTGCCAACTTCCTCTTCACCTTCCACCACCATGATGACATTCACCGGCAGGGATCCGGTTGTCTTCAGCCAGGCTTCAATCGCGATCAGATGAGTCAGCATCTGTCCTTTGTCATCCGTTGCTCCCCGGGCATAGATTTTCCCATCACGAATGTCCGGAGCAAAAGGGGGTGAAGTCCATTCGTTGAGAGGATCGGGTGGCTGGACATCATAATGTCCGTAGATCAGAACAGTCGGAGCATCCGCACCTGCTTCACGCCAGCAGCCGGTAACAATCGGGAATCCGGCCGTTTCATGCAGCAGAGCTGTCAGTCCTGCTTTTTCCATCGCAGAACGGACAAAATCTGCGGCTTTCCGCATATCCTGACGATGAGAAGAATCGGCACTGACGGAAGGAATTCTCAACAGATCCAGCAGCAGATTGAGATGACGATCCTTGTGCTGATTCAGGTATTCTTCGACCGATCCAGTCATGTGATTCTCACTTTTATGTTGGGGACCAGAACCAGCGAGCTCCAGGTTTGTTTTGGCATTGTGAGATGAGCGGACCGGAAATTCAAGACGAGCTTCCACTCAGTCTTTCTGCCATTCTGGAGGGACAATACTTTCCTGCTCCACGGAGGCTTCCGGACTGGAGATTGTCCCGGTGCTGGAATACTCATTATCAAGAATGATACGGGAAGAACTGGCCAGTGATGCCGTCACAACACCTGGGGCGAGGTGTTGCTGGGAAGCCGTTCCTGTGATCGTGGCATAGAGTTGCTCTGCGCGGTCACTCCATAAACCGGCATCTGCCAGCTGTAGCAGGATTTCCAGTGCCTGCTGATTCGCCCCGGCCCGATACTGTGCATACGCTAGGCGATATCGGTCCCGGGCCGAGGGATGCTCTGTCTCGCCTTGAGCGATCATGAGATGATCGACTGCCGTTTCCCAGCGTTCCAGCTGGCCGTAGGCTATCCCGAGATTCAGATGTGTTCGGACACGGTCATCTGGAGCCAGATCCTGTCGGGCCAGTTCCCGCAGAATCGATGCCGCACGCACCGGATCATCCCGGGTCAGCAGCATTTCGGTCAGCTCCAGAGTCGCCTCCACATGCATCGGACTGACCTGCAGGACATGGTAATAATCGGTGAGTGCTGCCTGCGGTTCACCCTGTTTTCGAGCCAGACGAGCGGAAAGCATCAGGGCATCGATATTCCCCGGAATCCGGCGGCGAACTTCCTTCAGGGACGTGGACGCCAGTTCGAGGTCGTTTTGTAAATAATACAATTGCGCGAGCCGAAGGTGCCCATGCGGATCATTTTCCTGCAACTCAACATAGCGTTTCAACTCATCAATGGCGTCGCTGTAGCGGTCCTGCTGAATGGAGATTTCCGCCAGGTTCCACCAGATTTCCGCATGATTGGGAGAGGAGGTTAACGCATCGTCCAGATAATTCCTGGCCTGATCGAGCTCTCCAGCCTGCTGGGCGCTAAATGACTGCTCAATGCACTGACGGCACAATTCCTGCCGCTCTTCCTGCCTTTTCTGGACCCAGGTGCACCCTGAGAACAGGCCGAACGCGATCAGCAACCCGACACGGATCCAAAACGGACCACGCAATCGAACTGGTACGAAATTCCGGCGGGATTTGAGGGAACCCGGTCGTGACATGACCTGAGCGGGAAACTCATGAAAGGGGAGAGAGATGTGGAGGGACTGGAATTTTAATGGACAGGCCATCGCTGGGTCGAGATCGCTTTCACGGGCCGGAAAGAGACTCTCTGCTGTCGAAAAACCCCTATCTATCAACGCTTTGCGATATGTTTCAGGTTGAAAAATCCTTGGTCAATTTGACCGAGAAAAAGGGTTCATAGTTGACAAAACCATTTTTCACACGGAACATTAAGTAACTTACCACGAATCATCTCACACGAAGTCTTATCGTTCCACTTCATTTGCGGTCCGCAAACAAGTCACCAGAGTTCATTCCCGAATACCACCCAATCCATTTTCCGTATTGATTAAAACCAGTTGAGTTCGTCACCTCACCGGGGGCGGGTTGTTGATCAGGGGATGTCCTTCCGGAGCCTTGTCATTGATGGAGTAATAAAGCCACATCACCATGTTTGCCGTTCTGGGGGTTGTCGGGGGGATTGGATCGGGCAAAAGCACTGTGTGCCGAGCCGTGACAGAACTCCTGCCCGTCACACTCATCGACGGTGATCGATTAGGGCACGAAGTCCTCACAGAGTCGGCTGTTATTGAAAAACTGGTCCGTCAGTTTGGCCAGACCATTCTGGATACCGAGGGGAGAATTGACCGGAAAACTTTGGGGAAAGTGGTTTGGTCGAATGATGAATCCGGGTTTCCACGACTGAAAGAACTGGAACAGATTGTTCACCCCCGGATTCAGGAGCGGATGAAAACAGAAATTGAACTGGCCAGGACATCACATCAGTGTGGAGTCCTGCTCGATGCGGCAGTGATGCTGGAATCGGGATGGAGCCAGATTTGTGACAGAATCATTTTTATTGATCGACCTGATCAGGCCCGCAAGGCGGCAGCTCTCGCCCGCGGCTGGTCTGAACAGCAATGGATTCAGAGGGAACAGAGTCAGTGGACTCTGGCCGACAAAAAAACGAAAGCGGATTTCGTAATAGACAATTCCGGGGGACTCGAATTGGCTGTTCGGCAATTGATGGATTATGCCCAACAGGAATTTCAATGGGGTTAACCCGTCTCCTGGAACCAACTTCAGGATTCGCGCGTCCCAGAATTCAGAATCACATTCTCCATGCTGCAGTAAGCATGAACCTGACCCTTAATTTTACGTTCTCTACTACTGACTGACGACCAACACCTGACTCCTCAACTTCCGCTCATTCGAGCTCCTTCCAATCGGAACTGATCATGCCTACTGAAACAAGACAAACCTCCACCAGTCGAACCACTAAAGAGAAACCGTCAGTGAAAGACAACTCCAACGAGAATGGAACCGAGCAGGATCTGAACATTGCTGACCTGCAGCGGATGACCATGAAAGAACTCCTGGAACTGGCCCGGGATGAGAAACTCACCGACTTCACCGGACTGAAAAAACAGGATCTGATCTTCAAGATCCTCAAAGAACGGACCAAGATGAATGGTCTGATGTTCGGCGAGGGGACACTGGAAATCCTGCCGGATGGTTTCGGGTTTCTCCGCAGCCCCGACTACCATTACCTCCCCTGTCCGGATGATATTTACGTTTCCCCCAGCCAGATTCGCCGCTTCGGTTTGCGGAATGGGGCG
>JAGQQT010000006.1 GCA_020426065.1 Planctomycetaceae bacterium
GCAGGAGTTCCTGCAAAAACAATCTGAAGCAGATTGGTCTGGCTCTGCACAACTATCATGACACCCACAGCGTGTTCCCTCCGGGACAGATTCGTGGTTACAGTTCAACCGGCCCACAGGAATGCGGGAACGGTTTCTCCTGGGGTGCAATGCTGCTCCCATTCCTGGAAGAAGCCGCCGTTTATGATGGTCTTGATCCAACGATCGGAATCTTCATTGGCAGCAATAAGACCTTCGTTCAGTCGATTGCCTCCTTTGATTTCGCTCTGTGTCCCAGTGACTCAGAACGTCCCAAAGTTCGCACTGCCAATGCTACAACAGATGCCAACTACATGTCCTCCATTCCCTGCACCAGCTACTACGGTTCTGCCGGGGCATTCAACAGCTGGGGGGACAGCACCAGCCCGAAACTGTCTGGTGGATTCTTTACAACAGATCCTGCTCCTCCCTCCACGATGGCCACCATCAAGGACGGAACTTCCAACACAATCGCTGTGGGAGAAAAAGCCGGATCAGTCTGGACTGGTGGTTCATGGCTGGGTTACAACCACGGAACTCAAACCCGCTGTGGAACCGACTTTGCCAACGGACCTGACTGGTACCTGTGCTACGCTCTGTACCCGATTTCCAACAAACTTCCTGTTCCCAGCCAGGCCAGCAACCGATTTGGCAGTGAGCATGATGGCGGTGCCCAGTTCGTACTGGCTGATGGATCCGTCCGTTTCATCTCTGAAAACGTGAACCACACCCTGGAAAAAACCGGTCTGGATGCAAACCATCCGGCTGCCAACGGTGCTGGTTGCCTGTGGCGGACCGACAATGCCAACGCCTGTGGATCTGGTGGAACCGGTTCCTACGATAACAAGGGTGCCCTTATCAACCTGATGGGGATCTGGCAGCGCCTGAACCACAAGAGTGACGGGCTCGTCCTGGGCGAGTTCTAATCTCTGAAGATTTCAGCTCTCCGTATAAATTGACGTCCTGTGGAATTCCGCTGAATTCCGCAGGACGTTTTTCATTTTGGCAGCAAATGAATGCCAGAGTGACCCGGTGCTATCGAAATTAAATTTGAACTGTAATTCTCTAACCTGGCCCAGTCGCACCTCGGAAAGAGGTTCTTGAGCAGGGCTGTAAAAGGCTGTTGGGGAGCATATTTTGTGTGGATTATGCGGTAAATTTGCCAGATATGATAAAAAACGGCGAGGGAGAGGTTTGGGATTTGGGTAAAAAGTCAGTTTTTTCGCAACTGGGCGTTGACAGCTAGTCCAGATGCGGCAAGCATAAAGATCCATTCACGCGTTCAGCAAATCTTGTCTTGATGTTCTTTTTCCAAATCAGGAGTACGCAAATGAAGACTTTTCGTCAACGTCGCGGCTTTACCTTGATTGAGCTGCTGGTCGTAATCGCGATCATCGCCATTCTGGTAGCCCTGCTGTTGCCAGCCGTTCAGCAGGCCCGTGAAGCAGCTCGCAGGAGTTCCTGCAAAAACAATCTGAAGCAGATTGGTCTGGCTCTGCACAACTATCACGATACGCATCGTGTGTTTCCTCCCGGGCAAATTCGTGGACGGAATCCTTCCACTGGGGTGGAGTGCGGTAACGGTTTTTCCTGGGGAGCCATGCTGTTGCCGTTCCTGGAAGAATCGGCTGTCTACGATGGTCTTGATTTCACAATTGGCCCGTTTATCGGCAGCAACAAGACATTTATCAACTCCCTGGCAGGATTTGATTTTGCCCGTTGTCCCAGTGACACCGAACGAGCCAAAACCATCGCCGTACACGGTGGTCAGCCCAACTTCATGGCTTCCATCCCTACAACCAGTTATTTCGGTTCAGCTGGGGCCTTCAACAACTGGGGGGACAGCGGCAGTAACAAGCTGGCTGGAGGGATCATTGTGACAGATCCGTCCAAACCCTGCACGATGGGCTCCATTAAAGATGGGACATCGAATACGATTGCAGTTGGCGAAGGAAGCGGTTCGGTCTGGGTTGGTGGTTCATGGCTCGGCATGAATCATGCCAACCAGGTTCAGTGTGTCGGAACAGATTTTGCCAGCAACCAGGACTGGTATCTGGTTTATGCTCTCTATCCAATTTCCAACAAAGCCCCAGTTCCCAGCCAGGCCAGTAATCGCTTTGGGAGCGAACATGATGGCGGTGCTCAATTCGTGATGGGAGACGGTTCGGTTCGATTCATTTCTGAAAACGTGAACCACATCCTGGAAAAGACTGGTCTGGATGCAAACCATCCTGCAGCTAACGGTGCTGGTTGTCTATGGCGAACAGACAATGCCAATGCCTGTGGATCTGGTGGTTCAGGTTCGTTCGACAACAAGGCTGCCTTGGCCAACCTGATGGGGATCTGGCAGCGTCTCAATCACAAATCCGACGGTCTGGTTTTGGGTGAGTTCTAAAATCTGCCGCTCTTGAATCTTCAACGCATACGCCTTGCAGAATACAAACATTTCTGCAGGGCGTTTTTCTATTAAGGGGAGTCAATAACGCAATCAGGCAGTTCCCGACGTCAGTGCCATTCTCTTTCGAGCAGCAACGAAAACTGATTGCAGGGCCACTCTGAAACGCTGAGTTTTGAGGACACCAAGATGAGAGATTGAGGTCTGGAAATGTGCTTTTTGTGGCTTATCTGAGCAGAAAATAGACAAAATGGTCCAAAAGCTGGCTTTATTCGGTTCTGTGCAAAAAATGAAAATTTGTTTTTGTCTGGCGTTGACAGTCTCGTTTCGGCAGGCAAACATGAAGGTCCATTCACGTGTTCAACAAATCATGTCTTGTTGTTCTTAGTCCAAATCAGGAGTACACAAAATGAAGAGCCTTCGTCAACGTCGTGGGTTCACCTTGATTGAGCTGCTGGTCGTCATCGCGATCATCGCCATTCTGGTGGCTCTGCTGCTGCCCGCTGTGCAGCAGGCCCGGGAAGCAGCCCGTCGCAGTTCCTGCAAAAACAATCTCAAGCAAATTGGTCTGGCCCTGCACAACTATCACGACACGCACCGCGTGTTCCCCCCTTCATCAATTCGAGGGAGAGATACAACAACGGGTGCGGAATGTGGTAATGGTTTTTCCTGGGGTGCCCTGTTGCTTCCCTTCCTGGAAGAAGCCGCTGTTTATGACGGTCTGAATCCAACAATTGGAATTTTCACCGGATCAAATAAAACATTCATCCAGTCTCTGGCGGCTTTTGATTTTGCTCTCTGCCCCAGTGATTCGGAACGTCCCAAAGTTCGCACTGCCAACGGTACGGCTGATGCCAACTACATGTCTTCCATTCCCTGTACGAGCTACTATGGATCTGCAGGTGCCTTCAATAACTGGGGGGACAACGGCAATAACAAACTGGCTGGTGGAATTCTGGTCATGGATCCTTCCAAACCATGTACCATGGGCTCTATCAAAGATGGAACCTCGAATACAATTGCAGTCGGAGAAAAGTCTGGATCTGTCTGGGGCGGTGGTTCATGGCTCGGCTACAACCATGGCACTCAGGTTCAGTGTGTTGGAACCGATTTCGTGAACGGTCCAGACTGGTATCTGTGCTATGCCCTCTACCCGATTTCCAACAAACTGCCTGTTCCCAGCCAGTCCAGTAACCGTTTCGGTAGCGAGCATGATGGCGGAGCCCAGTTCCTGATGGGAGACGGAGCAGTCCGGTTTATCTCTGAAAATGTCAATCACATTCTGGAAAAGACCGGAAATGATCCGAACCATCCTGCCGCCAATGGGGCTGGCTGTCTGTGGCGTGGCGAAGCCAATTCCTGTGCCGATGGGGCAGGGGAATTCAATAATAAAGCCAACCTGATCAACCTGATGGGGATCTGGCAGCGCCTCAATCACAAGTCCGATGGACTGGTCCTTGGTGAGTTCTGATCTCACTGTATTGACTGGCTGAAAATGAGTAAAACCCCTTTGCACACAGGTGCAGAGGGGTTTTCTTTTTGAGGTTTAACTTGAAGCGTAACGACTTTTGTAGCCGTTTACTCATCCATGGTCAGGCCGATTGCATTGGCGATTTTGCGGCACTCAATCATCGTCTTTTCAAAGGCGTCGAAGGTCAGTGACTGGGCTCCGTCGCTCATGGCATTGCTGGGGTCGGGATGGACTTCAATAATCAACCCGTCTGCGCGGACAGCCACTGAGGCGGCACACATCGGACCGACGAGATTGGCATGACCGGTGCCATGGCTGGGGTCAATCACCACTGGCAGATGCGTTTTGGATTTCAGGTAAGGGACAGAAGCGAGTGGCAGTGTGAAGCGGGTATGGGTTTCGAAGGTGCGGATCCCACGCTCGCACAGTATCACCTGCTGATTCCCCTGGCTGAGAATGTATTCGGCGGCCAGCAGGAATTCGTCCATGGTGGCCGATGCTCCCCGTTTGAGCATCACGGGTTTATTGCACTCTCCGACTGCCTGCAGCAGATGGTAGTTCTGCATATTGCGGGCACCGATCTGCATGACATCGGCATATTGAGCTACCAGGTCCACGTGATGCGGAGTCATCACTTCTGTCACAACGGCCAGACCGGTCTGTTCCCTGGCCAGCGCGAGCAGTTTCAGGCCTTCTTCTTTCATCCCCTGGAAGGAGTACGGACTGGTCCGGGGTTTGAATGCTCCTCCCCGCAGCCCGCGTGCTCCCGCTGCTTTCACAGCTTTGGCCGTTTCCAGAATCTGAGTTTCACTTTCGACAGAGCAGGGACCGGCAATGATTCCCACATGTCCATTCCCCATAATCAGGTCATGCGTCTGGATGACGGTTGGTTCCTGTTTGGTTTCCCGGGAGGCAATTTTGTATTCCGCCAGTATGGGGACCACTTTGTCGACACCGGGACAGGATTCGAACACTTCCCGGTCTTTCTGCCGGTCATCTCCGACCACGGCAACCACGGTTCGTTCCTCACCGAAAATCAGGTGGGGCTTCAGTCCCTGTTCTTCGACCCTGCGGGCAACATCTTCGGCGGCCTCACGAGAGGCGTTTTTCTGCATCACGATAATCATGTTTCTCTTCTTCTTGAGGTTCGATTCCAGGCACTGTCACGATGGAATTCCAGATTCATCGCCGAGAGGGAATGGAGTCGTTGCAAACGGTGTATTGTGTTTCTGTTCCCATTAAACGTGCGACAGGGTCAACATGCAATCGAGAGGGCACATTCAGGATGGACACCATTTCTTTCTGCTGGTTCATCAGGGAGAATCTCGGCTGGCGCACTGACCACGGCACTAGTCCTGTTTTTCCATGTCATACTGGAAGCCATTCACAATCGCTTCGATCACCGGGCGGAATTCTTCAAACTCCTGATCCTGCCCCTGGGCGACTGCCAGGACCGAATAACCAGATTCGGCCCGGAACTGCAGGAGCACTGTGGAAATCAGTTCGTGGCAGACCAGTTCCAGTTCCTGGATAATTCTGCGTCCATCAGGGCTGACAGCTGGCTCATAAACATCGATTTCAGGATACTCATCCCGATACGATTGCACACTGGCTTCCAGCACCTCAACCGGATCAATCAGGCCGGGGAGCAGGTGCAGCATGAGAAACGTTGTGCCGGGAGAACTGAATGTCAAAGCCAGATCGCTATTGGCAGATTCGATTTCCGCTTCCCAGCTCTCAGGATAGCGGACGGTCATCCCGTCCCGTTCCAGGGTGCAGGTCAGCAGATCATCAAGGTTGTCGGGCATCGCAGCCACCATTCTGTTCAGATTGGGAAAGTGATCGTATTTCTCTGGAATGACACGTAAAATAGGTTCTGTTCATTATACGATTTATTCCGGTATTAACAGCCTCGTGTTTCCAACTCACTGACTTAAGAACCAGTTTTGGCGATGTCACGCCGGTTATGTACAATCGAGCATGCTATTGTTCAACTGGATGCCTGGCCTGAAATCAAATGATTTCCGGCTCATGGATCTCTGTTATCGATCCGTAATCGAAAGTTTTCTCATTGTTTGTTGACTCCCTCATATCCTGGCTCCACCAGTTGGTGAACCATGCTGAAAAGTTCGGCCTGGCGATCATTATCTCGATCGTCTGTGTCGCGCAGTACGTATTGTATCTGTACTCGCGTCACCAGCAGGTTCGTCAGGAAGAGGAACTGCGAAATCTGCTCAAGCAGGCAGAGCTCAACCTGGAAACGGAGCGGCGGGATCACCGGATGAGCCGGTCGGAAACCCAGGCGCTGACAAATATCTTCTCGGAGCGGGATTCCAACCGGACCGTAGACATGCTGCTCAAAACGCTGGTACCTCAATCGACCAGCGGTTTTGCCCTCTTCTGGTCTTATGACCAGAATGATCTTTATCTTTACACTCAGCGAGGTCTGTCCAAATCCACCTGTGATCAGATTGTGCTGGATGAGGAGTGGATTGACAGGGCGATTCTGGATGGCTTTCACATGGTATCCGATGCGGAGCTGTTTCAATCCCGCTTCGTGACGACACTTTCCACTCATGAGCGGGAAAAAATCCGCGAACTGTATATGCTGTCCGTGCGTGACGGAGAGAACGTCTTTGGAATCCTGGCAACCACACAGTTGTTCCCTGTGGGGTGTCCTGTCGGACAGCAGCAGGAAGTGACGGAACGGCTGATTGATCGAATTGCGACGGCCTTACGGCATCGGATGCAGACACTGGGACAGGAGCAGGAACTGAAGTTGACACAGGAGAAGCTGATCCTGCGAGCAATTGCCGATCAGTTTCATGATGTCCCTCATCGCCTGATGGATGATTTCCTGAAACGCCTGGTCGGGCTGGTGGCAGCCGACCGTGGGGCAATCATGCTGATGTCCAAAAAAGGGAATCAGGCGGTTCGCAGCATCAGTCGACAGGGAACTCCTCTGCAGGAAGGGGCCGATCAGATCTGGAAGGATCATGAGACCCGGATTGCCGAATGGGCCTACACCCAGGGGGCGACAGGCAGCATGCACTCCTCGGAGTTGACCGAGGCAGGGGTGGACAGTCTGATTGGTAAAGCTCTCACAATTCCTCTGTATCAGGCTGATCGGATGATTGGTCTGATCTGTCTGACACGTAAAGATGAAGGGGCCTTCACCCGCATGCAGATTTCTCTGGCGGCGTGGGCTGGAGAATTTCTCACCGAGACTCTGCTGCGTGCGATCGACCGGGTTACCGTGGAACGTAAAGCCAATCAGGATGGGCTGACCGGGCTGGCCAACCGTCGAACCTTCGATGACCGGATCACACTGGAAATTCATCAGGCCAAGCGCGCCGGCAGCGAATGCTCTCTGCTGTTGCTGGATCTGGATCATTTCAAATCAATCAATGACCGTTACGGGCACCCGGGAGGAGATGAAGTCCTCCGTCAGTTTGCCCATTTACTGGAAACAGAATCACGAAAAGTCCGCTCCACCGACTTCCCTCTGGTTGCCAGATATGGCGGAGAGGAGATGGCAGTCCTGCTGCCGGGGGTCGGTCTTCAGGGGGCATTGCGTATCGGCGAATCGATTCGCAAAGCCGCTGAGGACATGGTCATCCTGCACCAGGAGCAGAAGATCCAGGTAACAGTCAGTATCGGAGTGGCCTGCTATCCCCGTCACTCAACGACAGTGGAAAAACTGATTGAAACAGCCGATCAGGCTCTTTATCAGGCTAAATCCGAAGGTCGAAACCGTGTCTGCTCGCCAGTTGACCAGAAACAGCACGAAGTCAGCGAGCAGCCGAAAACTGAGCAGCAGGAATCCGTTGACGATTCTTCTGTCCTGCATGGTTGAAGTAAATCTTCACAATCTCATGTGGAGTTACGGGGAACGGTGTTGAATGCCGGCAGTTGTGCTACGCGGTTCATGCTTCTCAAGAATCACCAGTTCTACTCCTCATGCGGATTACCTGCCGGAGCGTCACGATCCTCAATACCGCGTCGCCCGTTATAACCGCTCAATTCAGAACGACTTTCCCGATTTCCCCATCAGGCCCTGCAGGTGGCCAGTCACGGTGAGGATTACGACCTACATTTGGCTTATACGGCGGGATCTGTTGCATTTTTGACACATCGCAACTGCTCTCGAAATTCGTACAACGGACTTGCGTCTCAAGACAGATTGGCAATGGAGATCATTGATGGCCCCCTCGAAAACACCCGCTCCGCGTTCTGGTCGTTCTGGTAGCTTTACTCAGGATGACTTCGAAACACTCAAGCGTTCCATTCATGGGAAACTGGTTGACAAGCTTGACCTGTCACGCCTGGGTGATCTGGAAGGGGACACACTCCGCCGCGAAATCCGTCTCGTTGTGGAACATCTTTGCGACAGCGAAAATCCGCTGCTCAACCGTTCTGAACGGGAGCGGCTGATTGATGAAGTCCTGGATGAAACATTTGGTTTCGGACCACTCGAAATCCTGATGAAGATGGATGACGTGGCCGACATCATGATCAACGGCCCCAAGAACGTCTTCCTCGAAAAAGGGGGACGGATTGTCAAATCGGATGTGACATTCCGGGACAATCAGCACCTGCTGCAGATTCTCGACCGCATCGTCTCCCGGGTGGGGCGTCGTGTCGATGAAAGTAATCCGATGGTCGATGCCCGTCTGCCGGACGGCTCCCGTCTGAATGCGGTCATCCCGCCGCTGGCTCTGGATGGCCCCTCGCTCACGATTCGAAAATTTGGTTCCAATCCACTCACACTCGAACGACTGCTCGGCTTCGGGGCCTTCACTCCCGAAATGGCCATGTTCCTGGAAGGAGCAACCAAGGCTCGACTCAATACCGTCATTTCTGGTGGTACCGGTTCCGGGAAAACGACGCTGCTCAACACCCTGTCCAGCTTCATTCAGAATGATCATCGAATCATCACGATTGAAGACGCCGCCGAACTTCAGCTGCAGCAGGAACACGTCCTGCGGCTCGAAACCCGACCAGCCAACATTGAAGGCAAAGGGCGGGTCTCTGCCACGGACCTCGTCAAGAACGCCCTGCGTATGCGTCCAGACCGGATCATCATCGGGGAATGTCGTGGAGCAGAAACGCTCGACATGCTGCAGGCCATGAACACCGGCCACGAAGGTTCGCTGACCACCATCCACGCCAACAACCCGCGCGATGCCGTTTCCCGTATGGAAACCATGATCTCGATGGGAGGAATTGAACTTCCCATCAAGGCCATCCGTCAGCAGTTCAGTGCAGCTGTCGACCTGATCATTCAGGCCAACCGTCTGCAGGGTGGTCCCCGTAAAGTGACTCACATTACCGAAGTGCTCAACATGGAACAGGAAACCATCATCATGCAGGATATTTTCCTGTTTGTGCAGGACGGCATTGATGAAGACGGCCGTGCCTATGGCCATTTCGAGTCCACTGGAGTTCGTCCACACTGCATGTCCCGACTGGAAGCCGCAGGAGTTCGTTTGCCCAGCAATCTGTTCTCCGCTCGGGTACTTGGTTAATCATCCCTTTAGTTTAATTGAAAAACTGACTTCAATTTGAATTCACTGCAGGTGTCTTATGGATCCGATCATGATCTCGGTTGTTGCCTTTGTCGCAGTCGTGGCGGTAGTCATTGCTGTGATGCAGGTCATCAACGATTTTGGCTCCACAGAGGTCGAAGACCGGTTGCAGGTTCTGACCGGTCATAAAACCAAGGAAGAAGCCGAAGAGCAGAAAATCCTGAAGAAGGAAATGCTCAAGGAAGGAGTGGGTGGACTCTCCAAATTCATCAATGGCTTCATTTCCAAATTCGGGAATCTGCCCTTGATCTTTGAGCAGGCCCGCAGCCCGATCGGGATTGAAGCCTTTCTGGTGATCTCTCTGGTTTGTGGTGGCGTTGGCGTTGTCATCGGGATGATTGCCCAGGCACCAGCGCCTCTGTTGCCTGTTTGCGGATTGACTGTTGCTGTGCTTCCCTACTTCTGGATTCTGCAGCGGCGCAAATCCCGCTTCAAGAGATTTGCCATGCAGCTGCCGGATGCCCTGGAACTGGTAGCTCGGGCCTTGCGGTCTGGACACAGTCTGGCATCAGGAATTCATGTGGTTGTTCACGAGATGCCGAATCCGATTTCGGAAGAATTCGGCATGGCCTACGAGGAACAGAACCTCGGGGTGCCGATTGATCAGGCCCTGAAGAGTATTTTTCGACGGGTGCCAAACCTCGACTTCAAGTTTTTTGTGACCGCCGTGGCCATCCAGCGACAGGCCGGGGGTGATCTGGCGGAAATTCTCGACAAAATTGGACACATCGTGCGGGAACGCTTCCGCATCATGGGTCAGGTCCAGGCACTCACCGGGGAAGGTCGTATCAGCGGCGTGGTGTTGATGGCATTGCCGATCGTCCTGTTCTTTGTGATGTATTACCTGAATGCAGAATACATGATGCTGCTGTTTACCGAAGAACTTGGCCGACAGATGCTGGCCGGTGCGGTTGTGCTGCAGATTATCGGAGCCTACTGCATGAAGAAAATCATCGAGATCAAAATCTGACAGGTTCAGGCTTACTTCACTCACTACACAGTTCAGAAACAAAGTCATACTGATCGGGCAAATGGCAGCATCTGCTCGACGATGGAAATCATCTGAGGATCAGTTCCATGGATATCGTCACATTACTCCCCTACGCCATCTTTGGTGCGATCACCTGTGTTGTGTGGTTTGTCGTCAGTTTGACGGGCGACAAGGAGAATCGTGTTTCAGAGCGACTGCAGGACATTCGTGATCCGAACCGTCGCAATAAGGAAGGCCAGGCAAAACAGGAAGGGGTCGGGGGGGTGCTCAACAAAGCCGCTCCAGCGCTTTCGAAAGCCCTGAAGCCGAAAACGGAACTGGAAGAAAACGAACTGAAAATCCGGCTGGCCAATGCCGGGTTCAATTCCCCCAATGCTCATCAGACCTACCTGGCGATCAAAGTCATGTCGATGATCGGGGGCGTGCTGATTGGGGCGGCGCTGGGGTTCATCACCTGGGGTAACACCCAGAACGGCTGGACAGCTTTCGTGGTTGGTGCTGGCTTGGGTTTTTATATTCCGGAACTGGTACTCGGATATATGCGCTACAAGCGGAAGCAGAATATTTTCCTTACCATGCCAGACGCACTGGACCTGCTTGTGGTTTGTGTTGAATCCGGGCTGGGACTGGATGCCGGGATGCGTCGGGTTTCTGAAGAGCTGGCGGAAACTGCAAAGGATCTGTGCGACGAATTCAACCTGGCCAACTTCCAGCTGCAGATGGGACGGGGTCGGCGGGAAGTTCTCCACGACCTGGGAATCCGTACCGGGGTGGATGACATGAAGGCACTGGCCGCCATTCTGATTCAGGCAGACCGTTTCGGCTCCTCAATCGCCCAGGCATTACGTGTTCAGTCTGACAGTATGCGGGTCAAGCGTATGCAGCTGGCTGAAGAAAAGGCCCAGAAAACGGCCGTTCAAATGATTTTCCCCCTGGTTCTGTTCATTTTCCCGGGGATTTTCGTGGTGCTGGTGGGACCGGCAGCCATCTCGATGATCGACAGTCTGCTGGCCATGTAACCCGGGAAGACCGATTTCTGCGATCATCCCCTTTGTAGCGGTCGATCGGATTTTTTTCCCTGCTCGCGGCCAGTTCTGGCAATGAGCGCTTGCCTGATCGAGACTGATTTCCACAAAATAAGGTTTTCCTCCTGAAAAATTCACAACAGGTTCCCGGCTGTTGGAGTCGACACCTGGTTTTGTTCCGCCATCAAGATTCGCTCTGACATATGATTGCTTCAATTTCGGTTTGCCCGAAGTGCAACGCATTGATTCTGGAAGACACTGCTCTGTGTCCTCATTGTCATCATGTGCTGCAGGAAGGGGCGGAACATCTCGCCGATGTTTACAAGAAGACGGATGAGCGTTTCGATGGCTCTCAGGAAGCGCCCTGCCGTGAATGCAAGGCCATGAACCGGGAAGGTTCGGTTCGCTGCTGGCAGTGTGGTGCATTCCTGAAGGAAGAGATTGAGAAAATCTACCAGGAGATGCAGCTCCGCCCGGCGACGATTATCAGCACGGTCGATCAGTCGGAATACCTCGAGTCTGATGTCGATGAGCTTCCGCAACTCAGTGAAATGGATGCCGGTCCGGAATCAGACGCCGATTTCGAATTGAACGAAGACTTCGCCATGTACGAAGTGGGCGAAGACTGGGCTCCGACAGATGCTCAATACGCTCCCGCCTTCGAAGACGATGAAGATGAGCTGTCTGATGAGGGGGAGCAGCAGGCTGCTGAAGAATCTGAACCGGAACCCGATCCGGAAGAGGAACTCCTTAAGCTTGCCGCTCATGAAGAGAAAGCAGCTACACGCAAAGATACTGTTCGCAAAAAGAGACGGATCAAGCGTGGATTCACAATCAAGGCACCCTGCGGATGTAAAATCCGCGTTCAGAATTACCACCAGGGAAAAGTTGGATTTTGCCCCAAATGCAATGTCCCGTTCATGGTGCCCGTGATTCAAAAACCGAGTAAGGCGGAAGACCAGTCTGGCAAAGCTGCCATTGAACCGCTTTCGAATGAACAGCTCATCACCGATGTCCGCTGGGTGGAAATCGCCACGGCAAAGTTCAAGCCGAAGGCAAACTGCCTCAAAGGCAAAGGGGATGTGGTCGATGCAGTTCGCTGGAATGACGAACTCATTCTGGTCTGGCAGAAACAGAAAGGCCTGAAAGGTAAACCGGAAGAGCAGAAGGCAACATTGCGCAGCAACATCGCCACTCACGTGAGGGCAAACCGTCCACAACGGGCGTTGCCAACGGATCGGTTTGAAGTCATCAGTGCCGAAAAATGGAATACGCTGAAGGTGATTCAACCCGGTTCAGCCGAAAGTCTGACTGCAGGTGAAGAAGTTTTCGGTCCCGGCATGATTGCCATTGAACTGCCTCCTCCGCCCGCAGAGCCGGTTGTTGAGACAACTCATCCTGCCGCGAAAAAAGGCAAGAAACCGAAAAAGCCGAAGAAACCGGCCGCTCCTCCAATTCCACCCACTCGCTGCCTGGTTTTAACCATTAGCCAGTATCGGGAATTCCAGAAATGGGCGGCCGCTCAAACCGGTCAGGAACAGGCATTGCTGGTGGAAGGCGTTCCGCTCACCGATGAAGTTGTCTCCCGGACCTGTGCGCTCTCCGAGCATGAATTCGAAGTTCTGGCTGATCCCGGCTATCTGCAGCACGATCCCAAAACTCCTCTGGTTGAAGTCGGCTGGGCCTGCCAGTGCGGCGAAGTTTTCATCTGTGAGGAGCATCGGGCGGAGCAGAAATTCGGTGGAAAAAAACCGGCAGGTCTTGCCAAAGCCAAGTGCCCCAAGTGCGAACAGAAGTTCGGCAACAATCCACTCTTCCATCTGAAATCCGTTGTAGCTCCCGAGCCGGAACCGGTTCCGGAAGAAAAAGCCGAAAAAGGAAAAGCGGAAGCCAAAGCCAAAAGTGGTGGCCTGGGCGGCTTGTTCGGCAAGAAGAAAAAAGCCGCAGCTGATACTCCGGAGGAATCTGCGGGAACGGAATCGGCCGGTGCTGATGACGCAACTGTGGCCAAGGCCGATGATGCTGAAAACAAGGCAACTGAAACAGCCACGCCGAAGAAACGGAAATCACTCTTTGGCCGGAAAAAAGATGACGCCGATGTTTCAGAAACGGCGGCACCAGCGGACACCGCCAGTGCTGAGGGAGAGGCTCCTGAAAAGAAAAAACGGGGATCGCTGTTTGGCCGCAAAAAGAAAGATGCTCAACAGGAGGACTCTACTGCAGTAGAGGAAAGTCCTGAGAAGGCAGCAACCGAAGTAAAGCCTGCGAAAAAAGAGAAGGGTTCTCTGTTCGGACGGAAGAAGAAGGATCCTGAAACCCCCGCTGAACCTGCCGAAGCAGAGTCCGCTTCCACAGAAGAAGCTCCTGTGGCGAAGAAGAAATCCCTGTTCGGTCGGAAGAAAAAGGAGCAGACTGCTGAGGCGGAGACTGCTGCCGATGACGTCCCGAAAGCAGAGACTCCCGAGGCAGACAAACCTGCCAAATCCAAGTCCCTGTTCGGTTGGAAAAAATCGAAAAAGGATGATTCCGGTTCCGAAGAGGCAAAAGCCTGAGTTGGTAGCGGTTTGCTGTGCAGACTGGCTGGAAACCTCAAATCCATATTGACGGATTGCCCATTCGGGATTAGCTTGCAGTGTCTTGTTTCTCCTTTTGACAATACTGCAGGCCGTACCGCTTTATCTGGTGGTGTTGCATTCGGCCAGGATCAGTTTCCGAATGAATACCAGGCAGCAGTCCGATCTGGTGGTCATCGCTCCGGCGAAGCTGAATCTCTTTCTCAATATTCTGCATAAACGTGAAGATGGCTTTCACGAAATCGATTCGCTCATGCAGGCAATCGATCTGCACGATACGTTGCGGATTTCGGCCGCTCAGTCCGATCAGATTCAACTCAGGATTGCCCAGACCTCACCTTCATGTGCGAAGGCGGATGTGATTCCTGTTGATGGTCGAAACCTGATCGTCAAAGCCGCGAATCTGCTGCAGCAGGTAACCGGATGCGAACTGGGAGCAAATATTCTGCTTCATAAACGAATCCCCAGTCAGGCTGGACTGGGAGGTGGTTCTTCCGATGCGGCCTCTGCACTCATCGGCTTGAATCAGTTCTGGAGCCTGGGGCTGTCCCGTGAGCAGCTCTCGAAAATCGGTGCTCAACTGGGAAGTGATATTCCCTTTTTTGTTGAGGGGCATCCGCTGGCAATTGCCACGGGCCGGGGAGAAATCCTGCAACCGGCTGCTGCGGTCCCACTCCATTTTGTGATCGTGAAACCGTCCTCAGGTCTCTCAACGGCCGCAGTTTACTCAGGGCTCGCTGTTTCTCCATTTCAACATTCTGCAAAAGATCTGGCAAATGCTCTGCCCGACTCGCCATCAGCGAGTATAAAATCGCTCATGCACAACTCATTACAGAATCGTGCAGAGAGTCTGAACCATGATGTTGTTACTGCGCTGAAGGCGTTGAGGTCGCAGTACCTCACAGCAGAAATGTTGAGCGGAAGTGGGACAGCCTGTTTTGGTCTGTGTCGGAATCGGTCGCATGCACTGGCAGTAGCTGGCCGACTCCGTCATCTCAGGATCGGTTCTGTTTATGTCGCACGCAGCAGGGTTTCGCAACTTTGAGGAGTGTCGGGGCTATGGAGATCACCGAGGTTCGAATCAAACTGATGGAGGAAACGAGCGAACGGCTCTGCGCCTTCTGCTCGCTGACCATTGAAGGTTCCTTTGTGGTGCGTGACCTGAAGATCATTCAGGGCTCCAAAGGTGTCTTTGTTGCGATGCCGAGTCGCAAACTGACGGATCGCTGTCCGAAGTGTCATTTCAAGAATCACCTGCGTGCCACGTTCTGTAATCAATGTGGAGTCCGTCTCCGTTCGGAACGGGCCATCAAAGATGATGATGGCCGGGCGAAGCTGTATGCCGATATTGCTCATCCCATTAACTCTGCCTGCCGGGACATGATTCAGCAAAAGGTGATTGCCGCCTATGAAGAGGAATTGATCAAGTCGCAGCAGGAAGGCTACATCTGCACGTACGATGATTACGGTGAAGAGTCTTACGCGAGTCTCGATTCCACGGAATCAGAACACGAGCATCACAGTTCCCCGTCGACGGAACAGCCATCATCCAGCAGAATTCATCTGGAAACCGAGGACGGCAAACATCACCGAATCGATCCCCAGTCTCAGCCGGAAGCAAATTCAAACTCCAGCCGAGAGCACCAGCAGCAGAAGAAAAAGCAGGAATCGTTTGGAGACGGGATTATTTGACCGTCTTCTCCGGACTGTTTTTCAGTTGAACGACAAAATCTTCCTGGCGGACTTTCGGCAGGCGTAGCTGACCGCAGGCGGCATCAATGTCGCTTCCTTTGCGTTTGCGAATCGTCGTCATGATGCCCGCTTTCTGCAGTACATCTCCAAACATGCGGGCCTGATCGTAAGTGGATCCACGGGAGTCCAGCAGGCTGACCGTGTTCATGGGAATCAGATTAACCAGGGACTGACGTCCTCTCAGCAACTCTGCCAGTTCCCGGGCATGTTCGCGAGAATCGTTCTGTCCAGCCAGCAGCACATACTCGTAGGTCACCCGCCGTCCGGTGATCTCGAAAAAGTCTTCCGCCGCTTCCAGGATGGCATCAATTCCAATGTTCCTGTTGACCGGAACAATCCGATTTCGCAGTTCATCGTTCGGGGCATGCAGGGAAATCGCCAGGCCATAGCGTTTTCCTTCGCGGGCCAGCTGACGGATCTTTTCAGGCAATCCGACCGTGGAAACTGTGATTCGCCGCGTCCCCATATTCCAGCCGAGTGGTTCGTGCAATCGCTCCAGGGCAGGTAACAGTTCCGGCAGGTTGGCGAGCGGTTCGCCAATTCCCATGACCACCACGTTGGTCAGGTTTTCCCCCGCATCCAGTTGGTGAACCAGGCGGGCGACCTGCTCGACAATCTCTTCCCGTTTCAGGCTGCGAGTGAGGCCAGCCAGACCACTTGCACAAAAGACACATCCCATCGCACAGCCAACCTGCGTACTGATGCAGATCGTGATCCGCTGCGGTTCCCGCATCAATACACATTCGACAAATTCACCATCAGCCAGACGCAGCAACAGTTTTTCAGTGCGGTCCCTGGCGACCTGATGTGTTTCGATTTCACTTTTCCAGAACGTGAACTCTGCGGCAAGTTGCTGCCTGAGTTCGGCCGGGACATCAGTCATTTCATCAAACGACCGCACCCGCCGCTGGTACAATGCGCGAAAGATCTGCTCTGCCCGATACTTCTTGATTTCTCGCGCAGCACACCATTCCTGCCATTCAGCCATGGAAAAATGGTAAACAGATTGCAGATCGGAACTGGGGCCATTGTCAGCCATCAGGCGACACCACTCTCATCTTCAGGAACAGAACAAACCATCAATTTGCGGAATTCTGGGCAGGTCTGGCCCAAACATCAAGTGCCCTGTCCCAATCAGGTGGTCCAGACCGGAAATCTCAGTGGAATACGCAGGCCATCGTAGGCCAGGCGCATGCCTGCAGGCAGACGGGAGTCCACCAGATCATGGTCGAGATCGTGAGCGATATGCGTAAAGTAGGTTTTACGGGGGCGGAGCCGTTCACTGACTTCTACTGCCTGCCTGAGATTGAAATGTGTGGGATGGGCCCGAAATCTCAGGGCATCAATGATCAGCACATCCAGTCCTTCCATCAGTGGCCAGGTTTCCGCTGGAATTTCACTGACATCGGTGCAATATGCAATATTTCCGATCCGATATCCCAGGATGGGAAGTTTCCCATGCATCAGGCGGAGTGGCTGGATGCGGATGCCGTGCAGATCAAACGGATCCAGACCAATCGAGCGGATATCGAGTCGGGGAACCGCTCCCCGACGGGTGATCAGTTCTGGGGGCTGAAACGCATAAGAAAAAGCCGCTCGCAACTGACTTTCAACCAGCGGCTCGCAATAGAGTGGAATATCCCGGTCGAGCAGGTGTCCAAACTGGCGTAAATCATCCATTCCGAAGATGTGATCGGCATGGGAATGCGTATAAAGAACCGCATGAACCAGCTCTATTTTCTCCCGAAGCAGTTGAATCCGCATCTCTGGGGTGGTATCCACCAGAAAATTGCCGGTAGGGGCTTGAATCAGAATACTACTTCGTGTTCTGGTATTGAGAGGGTTTGTAGAACGACACACCGGGCAACGACAGCCCAGCAGGGGAACTCCATGGCTCGTGCCCGAACCAAGAACAATTAATTCCCCCGTCGTTTCCACTGGGGAGTTGGTAAAACTTGTCATTCCTGTTCTCCGTCAGTCAATCCTCGAGTTGTTACTCATTTTTTCTGCAGACGTGATATTTTCATGAACGACCTCGATCTCAGCTTTCTGGACGCTCTCGATCTGCACCAGATCAATCGTGATCGATACGATGCCGTCGAGCAGAACATGGTTCGAGCGGTGGAACTGCTCGAAAAAACACGCTATCAGGGCATGCTGCTCACCTGTCCGGAAAACTTCGCCTGGTTTACTGCCGGGGGAGACAGCCGTCTCGGAAAACCGTCCCATCCTCTTGCCTACTTGTTCATCACCTCGCAGGGGCGGGTTATTCTAACGACTGACGCCGTAGCTCCCCAGTTGTTCGATCAGGAAATTGCCGGACTCGGGTTTCAGCTCAAAGAACGCCTCTGGACTGAAGGTCTGGATCAACTGGCCGATGAAATCTGTCGAGGCCGCTCAGTGATGAGCGATTCCGGCTGGGGGCGGACCAGGAATCTGGGAGAGGAAATCGATGTCCTTCGCCAGGATCTTTCGCCATATGCACTGAATCAACAACAGCAGATCAGTCAGTCTCTGGCGGCAGTGGTGGAGCATCGAGCCCGTCAGCTGAAACCGGGACAAACCGAACGGGAAATCGCCGCTCAACTCTCAGCCGATCTGCTTCAGGCCCGAATGGTTCCCGTGCAGATTCAGGTCTATGGGAATGATGATCACTTTCACTATCCGCACTGGATGGCCGATGATTCTCCCGTGACCAGTTCCTGCACCATCAGCGTGGTCGCTTCGCAGGCTGGACTGCACGCGGCGGCGACCCGCTCCGTTTGCTGGGAAACAGCTCGGGAATCTACTGCAGTATCCGCTGCCGCCGAGTTGCTGGGCCGCATGGCACGTACTTTTGAAGTCGGGAAATCATCCCAGGAGGTTTTCCAGGAGTGCGTCACACTTCTGAAGCAGGGAGACGTCGGTACGAACTGGAATCTGGCTGAGTTTGCTCTGCAACTCGGGTATCGCGCTCCCGAACAGGTGCTGAATGGACAGGAGGAACAGTCAATTCCGGATCTGTCTGTCTGGAGACTGTTGTTGAGACTACCCGCTCTCCTGCTGGAAACTACAATACGAGTTCAGTCGGATGGCCCGCTAAAAGTGCTCGGCACAACCGACTGGCCTTCGTTCCAGTTCGGGGCAGGGGATCAGTCCTCGCTGAATATCCCGCTGCCACTGGACCTCTCGTAATTGGTGAATCGCTGCTCAATCCGGATCTCGCATGAAGATCAGTCTGGTATCCCTGCCTGCCTATCCTGTTGTGGATCCAACCGCATCAGGAGTGTTTGGTGGAACCGAAACCAGGGCAGTAACCCTGGCCCGGAGTTGTGCCCGCAATCCACAGTACGAGATTCATTTCTTCGCCCGCCATCCAGCACTGACAACTTCCCGGGAGATTGATCAGGTTCACTGGCATTCCTGGCCCGATCCGCAGATGGATCGGCGGGCACGAATCGCAGCGGCTTTTCTTTCCCGGCGAACTTTCCCGTTCATCCATTTTTCGAAACTGACTCCTCAGCTGCTGCTGGATATCCCCCTGGTGTTCATTCAACAGTTGTGGACCAGGTTGATGGGCCAGTCCAAAGTTGAGCCTGCCCTGAACTCTGTCGAAACGGATCTGTTTGCTGCGTTCGGCGTGCACTCCGTCTCTCATCGTGTGATGCGGACTGCCCATGCACTGGGGAAGCCATTTGTTCTGCTGCCCGGTTCCGATGCTGATCTCGATCCGGCCATTCTGGAGTCACGTCCATTCCGCACCCGCTACGGAGAACGCTCTGAGATCTGTGCCCAGGTGATTCAGCAGGCCGATTTGATCTTCGTGCAGAATGAGTATCAGCAGACCATCCTCAGCACAAAGTTCTCACGAGATTCCAGTCTGCTCCTTAATCCGATTGACCTGAAAGCGTGGGATCTGCAGGCATCACACTGCCTGGCAATGCCACTTCCTGATGAACCCTTCGTGTTATGGATGGGGCGGGCGGAGCGATTTCACAAGCGTGCAGATCTCGCACTGGAGATTGCTCTGCAGACACCAGACATTCCGTATCTGTTTGTCATCAATCCTGCAGATGACGAACTGCTGCGGGAGTTGCAGCGGAAACGTCCGGCGAATGTGCAGTTTGTCTCGCGAATTCCATTTGCGGAGGTCTCCGCACTGATGTCACGGGCCCGACTGCTGTTGAATACGTCGAGTAAAGTTTATGAAGGGTTTCCGAACGTCTTACTCCAGGCATCGGCCAGCTCTCTTCCCATTCTTTCGCTGGAAGTAGATCCAGGATACCTCACCGCCGCAAACGCCGGGATCGTCATCAGCCAGCAGAGTCGTTCTGCAGCTGATGTGCTGCAGGAACTGTTTCACGATCCGCAGCAGTTAGAATCCATGGGGAGAGCGGGGCGGGAATATGTCCACCAGCAACATCAGGATCAGCTGGTGGCAGACCAGTTTCTGAAACGTGTGGCAGAACTGACCCGGAAATTGAGCGGGAAATCATGACAATCACGCTGCGAATGAGACATTTGCCAGATTGCTGTTGAAATGCCACTGGTCAGCTCGTATCGTCGAAAAGGCACAGCGCTTTCCTCTAATCTGCAGGATGAATTCCAATGTTTCAG